>SLGL01000486.1 GCA_007123785.1 Balneolaceae bacterium | reverse complement strand
CGTTCTCTGTTACACTCCATATTGTTATTTTTATATTCGTTCTTTTTCACAGCATTACATGGTTTAAACTTGCCCCTACAGCCATGGTGGTGAAAATCGGCAAAAAGAAAATACCGGGGCCAGTAATTATAGCCGTTAATTTTTTGATGTGGATTTTATTATCTGCCGGTATTGCATGGATTTTATTACAGTAACCATTGGCATAGGCAATCCTTTTTTTAAACGTTGATCAGGATTCTTAAAAATTATATAACAGGTTTGATTGCAACTTTTTCACAAAATATTTCATGAAAACAGAACAGAAACACATGCAAAAAAAGAGATCAAACGATCCTTTCTGGTGGACGCTTTTCGGAGCGGGTGGAACCATTTCGGCATTCTTTATTCCTGTGCATGTTCTGCTGCTGGGAATTGCCATACCCCTTGGATGGATATCTGTCCCGGATTACGAAACGTTGATGCAGTTGGTACAGCACCCGGTTACACGCCTCTATCTTTTTGCTCTCATTTCTTTCTCTTTGTTCCATTGGGCACACCGGTTCAGATATACACTGTACGACGGATTAATGCTCAAACACCTTGAACACTACATTTTTATTTTTTGCTATGGCGGCGCCTTGGCCGGAACAGTTATTGCCGGCGTATTGGTCTGGACGATTTAAAAGCAGGAAAACTCCGTACGTTTCTATTGTCATGTCAACTCTCAATTGACATCTAAAGTTCACAAAGTCATCTGACGAGTTTTTCAAAAAATGAACCATGTAAGATGATAGGGATGATCTCAGATCGACTCGTCTGATGACTCCTCCGTCATTTTACTGTTGACATGACAATAGTGTAATGTCAACGATCAAATGACGGGAAAACCCGCAATGTTTTTTCTTCAAAAAGGCTGCATTATTCCATTCTTTCTGCCAAAGGTGACAAGGAAATCCCGATCCCTTAAGGATTTTTTATTGAGATTTAATTTTCGTCATTCAAATTCATTTATGGTGCAGTGTATTGAAAAATCCGCTTGCGGATGACCGATTTTTAGCCCCTGATCCCGGAGGGATCAAATCCGAATAACCCCCGATCACGTTACAACGGGATCGGGGGGTAAAAAATAAAAATTGAAGAAAACCCCGAATGGGGTTCAATCAACTCTTTCTTTTGAAGGGGTGGAAATTAAAGATTCAGAGAAGATATTTTTCCTCATAGACAATGCCATACTCTTGTAATAATCTCTTCATCTCTTCCTTAAAGGTCTCATTTCGATGATGAACCTCCTGATGATAAAGAATCTGTGTATAGGTACTCATAATCAGGGCCAGTTTGAGATAATGTTTTTTACATTCATTTCTCTACCTGTATGAACTGAAAAACTAAAATTCCTTACAAAATGGCGGGAAAATTTATAAAGGATGTGGAATTAAACCCCATTCGGGGTTCTCTCATTTTTGGACCTCTTATTACCTCCCAATCCCAAGGTTTTGGGATTGGGGGCTATTCTAAAATAAACTACCCATGTAAAATCCTTGACGCTTCGGGTCGGGTTTCTTGCGAAACTTCATTCTTGATACAACACCTGATCCTACAAATTAAGTACGCTTCCTTATTGGAATTGTAAAGCACTAATGGTTGATGAGTGAGCAAAGGCAGCCCTGAAAGGGCGTAATCCTCACCGGGACGATGAGCAGGCCTTCACCCATTCAGTGTTGACCCATTAAGCCGCTGGAGTATCAATTCTCTCTAAAATTTCAATATTCAAACATCAACGAGGCCTGAGAATCGTTTACCTGAGAGCCTGTATAAACCTGTTTCACCGCAAGATGTAAACGAAGCATGGCCTTTTTTTGATTATCGTAAACCATTGCACACTAAAACGATGAGAGAGCATCAGGGTTTTTTTAATAGTGAAAATGTCGAATGACTTATACATTTTCTGAGAAATAAAAAAGAATCTGCTGTTTCTATACGTTAATAATCCAGTACAGAACGGAACTTATCCAAGCACCTATTTCCCCGCTTTTCAGGGAACTCAGAGTTTTTGCCTTATCACCTTATCATATATATCACAGCGGAGACGAGATTGTTTTCGCGAGTTTTTTAATCTGAAAATCCATACGAGGTAACAGCATCATGGATAAAAAACAAAAGTTAAATTTCGATGATATTGTAAAGAAAAGTAAGGAAGCACAGCAGGAAAAAGAGTCTGTGATGACTCTGAAAGAGTACCTGGGGATTGTACGAAACAATCCCGGGATTGCTCACTCCTCACCAGCCCGGATCTGGGAAATGTTTGAACAATCGGGGCGGGAGAAAATTACAGATCTTGATAAGGAGATACTTCAGGCTGATTACCGTTATAATCTCATTTGCAAAGAACTCTACGGTGTTGAACGTGCCGTGGAAGAAGTAGCCGAGTATTTTAAAGCCGGTGCAAAACGTGCATCCACCGCTAAACAGGTTCTGCTGCTGGTGGGACCCCCTGCAAGTGGTAAATCCACGTTTGTGCGAACACTCATCAAGGCACTGGAAAATTATAATGAGCGGCCGGTTTACCGGATTAAGGGGTGCCCGATGAATGAAGATCCGCTCCACGCACTGCCGCGCTATTTGAGGAAAAACAACTGGGACCCCGTGCGTGCCAGCCGCCTCGGCGTGGAAGAGCCGATCGAAAATGAACTTGGAATTCCTGCTATTCAGGGTGATCTGTGTCCTCATTGCCGGATGAGCCTCTTTTCGGAAGAATTTGGTACTTACTACGATAAGGAAACCGGCAGGGAAATGTGGTGGAATGTGGAAGTAGAACCTTTCCGCTTTTCGACACAAACACAGGATGGCATTGGCTCTTTTGAACCCTCTGATGAAAAAACACAGGACGTGGGAGACCTCGTGGGACACGAAAATATCGGGATTACCAATAATCCGCGTTACGGGCGTAATCACCCCAACGCCTTTTGGCTTGATGGCGCCCTGCAAAGAGGGAACCGCGGCATTACCGAAGGAAGAGAGTTTCTGAAAAAAGGAATTGACGAGCGGCTGCTCTGGGTCTTTATCAATGTGGCCGAAGAGCAGGAAATCAAGGTATATGGCAGCAGTTTTCCGCACATTTCTGTGGATACAGTGGTAATTGGCCACTGTAATCTGACCGGTTATAAAGATTTCAAAGCTAACAGTGCACATGAAGCTCTGCACGACCGCATCTATTCGGTGCCGTTTCCGTATCCGCTGCGGGTGAATGATGAGATAAAAGTATATGAAAAACTCATTCAGCAGGAGTCGGAGTTTGATTTTGGTAAAATACACATCGCCCCGGAGGTGTTCAGGCTTGCCGCGATTTTCGCGATTTTAACGCGACTAAAAGAATCGGATATGGGTGTGGACAAGATGATCAAACTTGAAGCTTACAACGGTGAACTGGCCGATCTGACTGATAAAGACCAGCAGCCGGTGGATCTCAGGCAGATTATCAACGAAGGGCAGCTGTCGGACGATATGGAAGAGCGTGAAGGAATGTTCGGGGTTTCCTCAAGAGATATCCTGGCGGCACTCAATCAGGCTCTGGCAAAAATTGATGAAGAGACAGGATGTCTGACTCATTTGAATGCGATAAAAGCACTCAAAAACGTATTTCGCCACAGGATGGGATATGAAGCTGAAGAGATCGATTCGTTTATGGACAGCCTCACATCAAGCGAAGGTTCCAGTGTGATGGAAAAGTTTGAGGAGATTATCATGGAGGAGGTGTCCAAAGCCTATCTCGAAACCTATGGTGATTTAATTGATGACCTGTTTCAGAAATATATCAGGGAAGCCGAGTATGCCCGAAAACTTAAGAGAAAATATGTGAAAAGCTCTGGCGGAAGTTACAAGCGTGATCCCGTTTCGGGCGAGGTGCTGGAGCCGGACTATAAATTCCTGCGATCGGTCGAGAAGTTTATGCAGGTTTCGGAGAAAGAGGCTGATATTTTCAGGGGTGAAATCCTGGAACTGAAGACAGCCCGCGAAAATTTCGGGCCGGAAAGTTATCGGCCGCTGCGAAAAGCTATTGAAGACAAAGTGCTGGAAGACGCCAAAGACAATCTTCACCTGGTGCTTTCTACAGACAGGGCCCGGGAAGATTCGGAAAAGAAAAAAGGCGAACAGATTTACGAGAACCTGATCAACCAGAGAGGTTTCTGCAAGGTGTGCGCCAAAGAAGCCATTGAAAAAGTGACGGAAATTTTGAACAGGTAGTTTGAGTGAGTGAAAAGTAAAAAGTGAAAAGT
>SLGL01000428.1 GCA_007123785.1 Balneolaceae bacterium | reverse complement strand
GAAAAAGAATACTTTGATAAAATCTTTATGCTATTCAATCGATTGCACACAAAAGAGGAGTATCCGGGAACAGGGATGGGCCTGGCGATTTGCAAGAAAATTGTTGAAGAGCATGGAGGCAGAATATGGGTGGAGTCAGAAGAGGGTAAAGGGAGTACGTTTCATTTTACAATTCAAAAATCTGATTAATTATGGCGTTTACAGCAATCAGCAAATTTGAGGTTCGTAATAATATGGAAGAGGAGGTAAAGGAAGCGTTTCAAAACCGTCCCAGGCTGGTGGACAGTGCGGAAGGATTTATCAGACTGAATGTGCTGAGGCCAAAAAAGAACCCGGCTGAGTTTTGGCTCATTACTCATTGGGAATCGGAAGAGCATTTTCACCACTGGCATAAACATCATAAAAGCGAATCTCACCAGGGAATTCCAAAAGGTCTGAAACTGGTAAAGCGTAGTTTTACACTCCAATACTTCGAACATGTTACATCATAAATAATGTATGATAAGAAGCAACAATTCATCCGGCAGTTAACTGCGAAGAAAAGCGAATTGGCCGAAAAAATCACAGACCTTCACTTTAAGAACCAACCGGAGCTGGACAAAAAATACGGCGAAAAAGGGAGGAAAAAGTGCCGTGAAGATGCCATCTATCACCTAAATTATTTAATCCAAGCGTTACAGATAGACAGTCAGGAACTCTTTAATCACTATCTTGAATGGGCCTTTAACATGCTGGATGCCCGGAATATCCCGATCGATGACCTGGTGCACAATATTCAATATATAAAGGAAGTGATATCGCGGGAGTTTTCTGCTGATGAATCTGCCATGGTAGAATTATTTTTGGAAAAAGGAGCGGAGCATCTGGAAAACCTTGATCCTGAAGAAGAAACGTTCCTTGTTCCAGGAAATCCGCTTGTTGACGAAGCAGAGCAATATTTAAATCACTTGCTGATAGGTAAACGTGATCAGGCCGCCTTTCTAATCGATCAGCTTGTGGAAAAGGGTGTGGCCGTTGAGGATATTTATGAGCACATATTTCAAGCTACACAATATGAAGTAGGGGTACTGTGGCAGAAGAATAAGATAACCGTAGCTCACGAGCATTACTGCACAGCGGCTACACAGTTAATTATATCGCAGTTGTATCCCATTATTTTTTCTGGTAAAAAGAACGGGCTGAAATTAATTGCCTGCACTGTTGCCAGCGAATTGCATGAAATTGGAATTCGAATGGTATCCGATTTCTTTGAAATGGACGGCTGGGACACCTACTACATGGGCAGTAATTTGCCTGAAGAACATCTTATAGATTCACTGTGGGAGCACGATGCAAATCTGTTAGCGATTTCTGTAACGCTACCAGTTCACATCAACAGGGTAGAATCCATCATTCGAAACGTTCGTGATAATCCCGATTTCAAAGATCTGAAAATAATGACCGGAGGCTATCCTTTTAGTATCATTCCCGGACTGACAGAAAAATTGGGGGCCGATTCTACTGCTTTGAATGCTCGCCAGGCGATTTTAAAAGCAAACGCTATGATGAACTGAACTGATGAATATGGATAAAGATATATCGAATGGGTTGTATATTGTTTGTAACCGGGCGGGGCAAATCAATGATGTACTGTTTGATGACCTTGGTTTGATTTCTAAAGAACGGCTTCCAATTCAGTTCGGTGATATTCTTGATAAAGAGAGCATCAAAAAAGCAGCGGAATTCTGGAAAAAGATTTTAGATAACGAGATTGTTTTTGATTGTGAATTGTATGTAAAGAGAGAGGAAAAGAAACCAATGCCGATGAAATTTACCGGAAGCTGTTTTCAGAACCAGGTATTGGTTATTGCAGCATCAGATAATAAAGTACTGCAAAGAATACTGAATGAGATGATGTTCATAAATAACGAACAGCAAAATAAGATACGAAGTGCGGAAAAAAAACTGAGTCAAATCAATGACAGCGGAGGTGATTCAACTCTTGATATGTATGATGAGATTTCGGAAATGAACAATGAATTGATGAACGCTCAGCGTAAATTGGCTAAACAGAATCAGGAGATATTGCGGCTTAACAAACGACTAAAGGAAAAAAACAATGAACTTGAGCATTTTTCGTATTCAGTTTCTCACGATTTGAAAGAGCCCCTGCGCATGGTCAGGTCTTTTATGAAACGGTTAGACCAGAAATATGGAGATACGCTGGACGATAAGGCAAAGCAGTATATTTACTATGCCGTTGACGGTGCTGAACGAATGGATCTGTTAATTAATGATCTTCTGGAGTATTCCAAAATTGGCAGAATCAACAATCAATTCGAAAAGACAGATCTAAATGAACTGCTTGTTGAAGTTGAAAAGTTATGCCAGTCACAATTAGAGGAAGCCGGTGGAAATATAAGCTGGACCAACATGCCTGAAATAACATGTCACAAAATTCCTATACAGCAGCTATTTAATAATTTAATTTCTAATAGTATAAAATTTATGAAAGAGGGTAATTCACCCGAAATTTTTATAAATGCTGAAGAGAGAGAAGACGCATGGCTTTTTTCGGTAGCTGACAATGGAAAGGGAATAGACCCCGAATACCACTCGGTAATCTTTGATCTCTTCAGAAAAGCGGATGACAAATTAACATCCGGTACCGGAATGGGACTGGCGATCTGTAAAAAAATTGTGGAAGAGCACAAGGGTAAGATTTGGGTAGAGTCAGAGCCGGGAAAGGGGAGTACATTCTTTTTTACAATTCTTAAAAATCAGGAAGGCTGAACCCTGTAAGTCGGACATTCGGATCCTTTGGTGGGGCGTAATAACTTAGCCTCTATGTATCAATAACCTTCACTTTGATAATTATATTTACTGTGAGCACCGGGCGAAGTGATTCCTCCCGACAAGCTTATTCGGGACAGGCGTGTAGCGAAAACCGGGTTAGAACGTAGTTATACTTCGAAGAGCAGGCCAGGGCATAGTGAGCCGGGTCTTATTGGACCCATCAGGGCGAAGGACACCCTGGGATAAAAAGTAGTGTTTGCAAGTTACATTTTTTTGATTGCCGGGTAATTAGTAGCTTTTTGCTGATTTCAGACATGGCTGGATCAGAAAAATGAGATTCCGTGAATTTGATTTGAAATGTATTTTTTATGATCGATCTCCGCAGTGATACGGTAACCAGGCCCACTCCGGCAATGCTGAAGGCGATGACAGAAGCAGAGGTGGGAGATGATGTGTTTGCCGAAGACCCGACCGTAAACGCTTTTGAAGAAAAAATAGCGAACCTCTTCGGGATGGAAGCCGGTCTCTTTGTGCCCAGTGGAACGATGGGTAATCAGCTCTGTCTGCATGTTCTGACCACTCCCGGAGATGAAGTGATCCTGGATGAAACCGGCCATATTTTTAACTATGAATCGGGAGCGGCCGCTCATCTGTCGTCACTTCAACTTCATCCTCTAAAAGGAAAGAGGGGGAAAATTAGCCCGGAACTGATTGAGCCGGCAATCCGGCCGAAAAATGAGTGGGATCCTCACACCCGCGTAATTGCACTGGAAAATACGACCAACAAAGGAGGTGGAGCTTTTTATGCAAAAAAGGAATTGGCAGAGATTCGCACTCTGGCAGACAAACACGGCCTGGATGTTCATCTCGACGGGGCACGCATTTGGAATGCCTTGACAGTCTCGGGCATCGGCCCGGAGTTTTTCGGAACCATTGCAGATACTCTCTCGGTCTGCTTCAGTAAAGGGCTTGGGGCTCCTGTCGGCTCCATGATACTCGGAAACCGTGACCATGTGAAAAGGGCCCGGCGGATACGAAAAATGTGGGGCGGGGGAATGCGTCAGATCGGCCTGCTTGCCGCTGCCGCTGACTATGCCGTGGAGCATCATTGGCCGCTGTTGAAAGAAGACCACAGGCGGGCGCGAGCATTTGCTGAGGCTGTTGCCGCTCACCCGGCCTTTCATGTTGACAGTGCTGCAGTTGAGACCAATATCGTGCTGTTTGACGTGGTGCAGGGCACGGTTGAAAAGGCCATCCAAAACTTTGCAGGCGCTGGCGTGGGTATGGTTCCCTTCGGTGCAAAAACCATCCGCGCTACATTCCATTTCCAGATTGATGATGAAGCTCTTGAAAAGGTTCTGCAGGTTGTTGAGGATTTTCCAATTTAATTTTGCTGTAACTACTAACGCAAGCGCCCCGTTTGTACAACCTTGTATCTCATAACCCCTAACCCGCATTTCTCACACTAAAATTATTTGAAAACGATATGCACCTAAT
>SLGL01000043.1 GCA_007123785.1 Balneolaceae bacterium | reverse complement strand
GAAAACATCGAGATCGAATAAAGGAAGCCCGCGTACCGGGAGAGTTAAACGGGGCTACAAATACACTGGCTGAAGATATCAGATAACAGGGTTTTTCAGAACCCAGTTGCCTCGCAAGATCCAGATATTGTGACTCCAGAGGATCAGGTTTAGGCGGTAAAATCACACGCTTGTCTGGATTACCTGAGAGACCGCATCCTGAAAAAACCAGCATGTAAAATAGCATGGTATAAACAGCAAATTTCCACGTCATTAAAGAATCTATAGCCATGTCATGAAAAGAAATTTATCAGTTAATGTACATAAATGAAGTCCGTTTGTATCTTACAATCCTCCTCCTGCCATCACAAATATATTAATTCTCGGTCTGATACAACATGATCAGTAATTCCTTCGGTTATCCATTGCACAAGATAATCAAGGCTGAAGTATCATTTCAGTCCAATCCATTCCATTCCTTACATAAAGTTTCCTCTTGTGCAACCTTGAATGTTTGAACTCCAGAAATTCAATCCGCACAGGGTTTATTTCCATTGCCGTCCAGTTTGCGGGTCGCGGAATCTCAGTGCCGTCAAAGAGGTTTTCAAAATGATCATATCGGGCTTTCAGTGTTTTCGGGTTGTTCATCGGTTTACCCTGTTTACTTGCCCATGCAATGATTTGCGCTTTCCTGGGCCGTTCCCGAAAATATCGGTCTGCATTCAATCCGTTCATCCGGTGTATATCTCCCTGAACACGCACCTGTCTTTCAAGAGATGGCCACCATAAAGTAAGTGCACCGCGGGGTGTACGGGTTACCTCCTCTCCTTTTCGCGAATCTTGGGCTCCAGTTATCACAAACCTCCCTCCGGTCAGCTCCTTCAGTGAAACAAACCGTGCATTTGGATAGCCGTCCAGCCCGTTGGTAGAGAAACAGCAAGCCGATGGAACCGAACCGTTCTCCTGCTCAAGAGCTTGCTGGTACCATTTACTGAACTTTTTAATGGGATTCATATTTTTTTATTCTGTTTATTATCTGTTTTTAAATTGTGATCACTCATCATTTCAAAAGCAAGATGAAGGCCTTCTTTTGTTTCCCACTGTTGTTTCACTGACTGCGAACTCAGTCCGAATAACATAGTATTCATTACCCGGAACTCAGTATATAGATTACCAAAACCACACGACTGGGCTGTACACTCCGCTGCACCGAGAATGGATAGCCAATTAACCGGAATTTCTTATTCTGCCCCTGCAATCATCTGAAAAATGAACAATACAATCCGGGGATGGATTCTGCTCAGCAGCACTTTCTTTCCATTTGTGGTTGGCAGCCAGATTTCCGGAAGATCTCTATTTTTCAAGTGCTTCATACAGAGGAGTTACCCTGAAATTTTAGATATAAACTAAATAAGAATAGTAAAAATTAAACTTTACGGATTTCAATAAGTGGAAATCGGTTGAGATACATTTTACCGAGCCTTGAATCGGTTGGCGGGAACTGGGTGTTTCCAGCGACGCTCTGGCAGCATTTGACACCAGCCGGATTTTTGATTAAAGCAAATGAGCTTGATGGACCATTCAAATAGTGTCGCGTCGATGAAAAGCCCCGAGGGTCGGGATTTTACTCTGTTTTATATTTATCCATCGGGACGTTGGCCCAACACCAACAAACGACCGCTCAAATAGTACAGCCGGGTTTCCTCCATTTTCAGTTGCAGTGACAGTTTTGTGATTTGCATCCGGGATTCATGCAGAGACAGCAGGGCATGCCTCAGTTCGAATCCTGAAATCAGCCCCTGGCGATTCGTCTGCACTGCACGTTCGTAATTTCGTTCATATACGGAAAGATTGGTCTGTTCGGTTTCAAACTGATTTTTCAGATGATGAAACCGATCCAACACATTTTCCACATTTTTTACGATTTGGTCTTCCGTCCGAGCCTTATCAATCTCTTTTTTCCGGTTTTCAATTCTTGCATTTTGAACCGCCGTGGAAGCCCGCCCACCCTGAAAAATCGGGACCCTCAGAGTCAGCCCGCCGGTCACACCCTGCCACTATTTTTCTCATGTAAACTAACCATTTGATTTTTGATTACACCGGCTACTTTTTACCGGTTATTTCAATGCTAAAAACAATCTATTTTGTTTGAACAAATAATTCAACCTTTGGGTTGAATTATTTAGTCAGCACTTTCATATCAATAGTAAATAATATGCAAACAGTTATTTTTATTTACTAAATAAGCAGAAAAGAGATGAACACTTCATAGTTTATTAAAGAGAAGTATTTCTTATATTATTTAACCAAATAGTTAAACCATGCGTGCTAATTTACAATTAAAAAAGCCATGACTAAGATAGAACCGGAAGAATCATCAACCGAGGAGAAAATATTTAAAGCTGCAAAAGATGTCTTTCACCGGAAAGGGTTTGATGGAACACGCATGCAGGAAATTGCAGACAAAGCAAATATCAACATGTCGATGCTGCATTATTATTATCGCTCGAAAGACAAACTTTTCGAAAAGGTGTAACAGCTTTCGCTGATGCGGGCCTTGCCTCAGATTGTGAGCCTGTTGAATAAAGAACTGCCGCTGGAAGATAAAATAAGGGAGTTTGTCCGAGAATATCTAAGTGTGATCAAAAAAAACCCGGAGATTCCTTCATTCATTATCCGTGAGCTGAACACTAATCCGTCAAGAATCCAGGAATTTTTCCGGGCGCAGGTGGCAAAGCGTATTCAACCATTTATCGAACAGGTGAAAGATGCATCCGAGGCTGGCATAATCAAGGGTGATCTACCCCCTGAGCAGGTAATCATCAACATCATGTCGCTGGTCATTTTTCCGTTTATCGGGAAGCCGATTCTCCAGATTCTGTTTAATATAGACAATTCCGCATTTGATGACTTCGTGGATCAGCGACTCGAATACCTTCCCGATTTCGTCGTGGAAATGACACTGAAATCTGCTTCAGAATTATAATTCTTAATTTATTACTTACGGATATTTCTGCCCGTAATGGTGTCAGGGATGTGAAGTCGTTGCAGCGACTGGCACTATACCTGGTCTCAAATGTTGGGAATCTTATAACCGGAAACAGGCTTGAATCGCTCTTGGGTATCGGTACCATCAGTACGATAATGAAGTACTTCTCAGAAAAGAGTGAGTGTGATTTTGTGAATTTTGAAACAGAGAGCGCTCAGATGGTCGTTCAAGTTTGCTACGAGCTGGCGCCTGACAACCTGGATCGTGAACTAAATGGTCTTTTTGAAGTCCTCGACTTTTTTGATTAAGCTTTACTTCTGAATCTGTAATGGAGTGATATTGCCCGTTTTCTTTAAGAGTACCGCCAGCCTCGCCATCACGCCCACAAACACCCGTTTTACCGGAGCCGGCAGCCGAGGATAATCGTGCTCATCCACAACCTGGTTCAGTATATAGCAAATCTCCAGAAGCGGTGCATCCTTCCAGCGTCCTCCGTTACGGATCGCCGAGGCTGCCGCTTCCGTCAAGAACCACTGAAAGTTAAGCGCCGGCTCCATTCTGATTTTCAAATTGAGTGGCTCATCCTGGTTGGCATTCGAAAATTTATGGATTTGACCCGGTTCTATAACGATGGTTTCGCCGGTCTGAAGAATCTTCTCTTCACCGTTCACAACTGCCCTCATCCTTCCGCCGGTCACGTGAAAGGTCTCTGTTTGCATAGGATGGATGTGGGGATCCGGACCGTCTTTTCCCGGGGCGATGGTACAATCAAAATCCACATAAGGTGCTGTAGAATCTGGCTCACCATAAAATGTGAGAGCCTCACCGTGCTCTTTCAGATCGAAGGTATACATAAGCATTAAGTTTTCTTATTGATTGGCACAACCGGAAACCGCTTAAAAACCGGTCAAAAAATATAACTTCTAATGGTCTTTCTTGCAACTATTTGATGGGTATTTCAACTTGTTTCTGGCTTCTCTGTGTTGTTCCTCTTAGTTCCGGCGGTTGCCTCAGTTGCAGCTACTTTAAAGTATCGGGAGTCTTAGAAACCAGGGGTGCAGAAAGAGATTAATTAAATCAAAACTCCCATCTCAGCATCGCATTCAGGTTTCGGCCCGGCATGGGTGCATCCCGGTTTTCTACCCGGCTCAGATGGTCGCGGTAGCGCTCGTTGAGCAGGTTATCGAGGCGCAGGCTAAAGGTAAACCCATGGCCCAGCCGATACCCGGCATCTCCCCCGATGAGCAGGTAGCCAGCGGTCGGATCTTCGTTCGGGGCGGTTCTGTCCTGCCCGTTTACGATTCG
>SLGL01000150.1 GCA_007123785.1 Balneolaceae bacterium | reverse complement strand
TGATATAGGGTCTTTCGGGTAGTTAATACGTTTATCATTCAATGTATCTGCCTTTTTCAGAATGGCATCAATAACGAAATCAGCATATTCCGGTCTGTTTCTTATTATGTAATCGTAGATTTGAGCCAGTGAATTTTTTGCCTGTTCCGTCCAAACAACTTTCATAACGTATATGGATTAACAAATTGAATGGTTCATAAGCTATATGCCCCTCACTAAAAGATAATATACCAAATTCAGGGCTATGTTTAAAAAAGGGAGTTGCCGGAAGATCTGTTTTTCGAGGCATGTTATTATTCTGAGTTGCTGATCGTAAGCAAAGCTTACAGGAGTAAATGATGGTCTTTATTATCCGGGATGGTACCCCGGAGGGGTTCTAATATGAATAACCCGCGACTTGTACCGGATCAATGGCGTGGGAGATCACATTCATATCCTTACTCACGTTTGATCCCTTCGGGATCAGAGGCAGAAGTATACTTTGAGGAACATTGTTTACAACTCCTTAAAATAAAAGTGTGCCTTTTTCGAATGGCCACCGTACTATTTATCAACACCATCTACTCTCAACTCATTTTAAAACGTTTAGATCAATTCTGATTGTTATATTCAACCGATCAGAAATTTTAAAGAAACAGAAAGCATGTTTGATAAAGAAGCGCAGTCGTTTTTGGAAGAGTTAATCATTACGCCAAGTCCAACAGGATATGAATGGCCGGGGCAGAAAGTCTGGAAGGAATACATCTCCCGTTATAGCGACAAAGTGGAAACCGGGGTGTATGGATCAGCGATGGCTCGGCTTCAGATTAATGCCGATCTGCCTACCATCATGCTGGAAGCCCATGCGGATGAAATTGGCATGGTTGTTCAGCATATTTCTGACAACGGATTCATCACTCTGAACAAATTGGGTGGAAGCGACTCGACAATTGCCCGTGGCAAACGTGTCTATATTCACAGCAAAAAAGGACGCGTTACGGGTGTGGTGGGCAATACGGCGATTCACCTTCAGGACAGTAAAAATGGTGGAGGGAAACAGCCGGCATGGAAAGATATTTTTGTGGACATCGGGGTTTCGAGTAAAGAAGAAGCCCTGGAGATGATCCAGGTTGGTGACCCGGTGACGTTTACCGATGAGCTGGATTATCTGAATGATGAGATTATCACCGGAAGAGCCCTGGACAACCGGATTGGCGGATTTGCGATTGCACAGGTAGTGAAGCGGCTCAAGAAACAGAAAAAGGATCTGAAGGTAAATGTAATTGCGCTCAACTCCGTGCAGGAAGAGGTTGGGGGATTCGGTGCACGGATGATGAGTTTTCGCCACATGCCCCATGCCGCACTGGTAACCGATGTAACGCACGCCACGGACACACCCGGCATCAACAATAAGGAGCATGGATCAGTGAAAATTGGCGGCGGACCGACGGTTCAGCACGGGGGAGCCAATCATCCTGCGGTAGTGGATCTGATCGAACAAATTGCTGCAGATAAAAAGATTGAGATTCAGCACGAGGCAACCAGTATCCGAACCGGTACTGACACCGACAGTATTTTCTACCAACAGACCGGCATTCCCAGTGCGCTTATTTCTCTGCCGCTGCGCTATATGCACTCACCGGTTGAAACTGTCTCGCTGAAAGATCTCGATAATCTAATCACCCTGATGGCCGAAACTGTGATGGCGATGAAGGAAGATCAGGAGTTTGTGATTGAGGGGTGAAGTGAATAATACGCTAAAGCTTTGAGGATCAGTAAAGCTTCACCGCACAGGTGTTCCTGCCAGCAGATTCAAGACCGGGTAAACTCAAATAAAAATGGTAAATTATCTAAATTGAGTTTAAACGAACTTCCTGTGTTTCAATCGAATAAATGATCAAAATAATGAGTAAAAAAATCCTGCTGACAATTCTTTTTTCGTTTGCGGTACTATCTTTTCTACTGAGTTGCAATGGTGATACCGAAACGGCCGTAGATCCTGTTGACCGGGAAGTGTATGTCTGGTCTCATAATGATTATGAGCAGGACCGGCCTCTGCACAAAGCTTTGGAACTCGGTTTTCAGATGATTGAGGCGGACATTCATCTGATTGACGGAAAATTATATGTTTCCCACGATCATCCCGAAAATCTCGATGAAACTCAAGAGCTCGAAGAGATGTACCTGGAACCGCTTGCAGCGGTCATTGAGGGAAACAGCGGTGTGGTACTGCCAGAAAGCGAACTGCCCTTCTACCTGGTGATCGATGTGAAAACCGAAGCCGAATCGACTTTTGAGGTGCTGTCGGAAGTCATCGAGCCATACCACCCATATTTTACACGCTTTGAAAATGGGGAATGGATAGAAGGCCCCATGCGTCTGCTCATCTCAGGAAACCGTCCGTCTCTTGATGCAGATTCACCTGATCGTGTTGCTTTTATTGACGGACGAATACCGGATATCGGGGCCGGGTATCCGGAAGAATTGTATCCTGTCATAAGTGATAACTGGAATAACTATTTTTCGTGGGACGGAGCCGGACAAATTCCCGAGGAAGAATGGGAGCAGCTTACGATATTTGTGGATCAGGTCCACGCTGAAGGAAAAATCATCCGTTTCTGGGCAACACCGGATAATGAATCCGTATGGGAAGTTTTGCTTGAAGCCGGAGTGGATATTGTAAATGTGGATGATCTGGAGGGGAAACGGAATTTTTTGGATGAGTATTTCAAGCCATAATAGAGTTCTATAATGGAAAGTATCGCAATAAACCCGTGCCAAAGTCATACCTGCTGGGGCAATGTTTCCTTTCTGATAAGTCATTCAAATTTTAAAAATATGCGAGGTTTTAAAGGAGGGAATGACAGTGTAACTGAACTCTGGGTAAACATTCCAGGCACTTTTTTCCACTGAGAACAATACTTTAAAGCAAGTCTCCTGAGTGTGCTTTTCTTGTATCATCGATCTGGAATTTCCTGCGGGCTGAATATATATCGCTGATGGAATTTGCAGGGAACAGGTTTGAAAATCTATTTGCAAGTAATTTTTTGTATTCTTATTTACAGTTGGATTATGAAGGGAACCTGCCTGAAATGTGAGGACGTATTTTAGCAAAGACCGGGAAATAAGTATCAGTTCTTCTAGTGTTGTGTCAAGAATGAAGTTTCGCAAGAAACCCGCAATGTTTCCTTGTCACCAATGGCAGTAAGAATGGAATTATATAGCCTTTTTGAAGAAAAAACATTGCGGGTTTTCCCGTCAATTGATCGTTGACGTGACGCTAGTAAGGAGTTTGTTTGTAAAAATGAATTTATATAACACAAAACAACAATTTCAAAAAGTGTTCTGGTAACGCTTTTTTACAGAACAGGGCCACAAATTCTGTTGAAATTCTCCTGCTGGTGTATTATGCTCTGTCAATTCACTTTTTTATTTAGCTGCTTTACCTAAAGAAAACTACTAACCACACCAAAACACCTTAACATTATGGACAATACCACACACAGCAGTCAAACAGTTAACCGGAAAAGGTTATTTGCGGGGATTTGCCTTGCACTGCTGCCCACAGCTTTTTCGTTTGTTCTCGTCAGTAATATTCTTCAGCAACTTAAAACCGAATTTATTCTGACCAATGCTAATGTCGGGGCCATTGGAGGAGCCGCTCTTTGGGGTATGGCAATTTCATTGCTCGTTATCGGCCCCACACTTGAAAAAATTGGATTCAAAAAAGCCACCATTGGAGCATTTGTAAGTCATTTGGCAGGTGTTACATTGTTTTTAGCTGCTTATCCTTTCGCCGGAGAAACTTTTGCATTCTGGATTCTTTTCCTCGGTGCTATTGGTTTTGGTGTCGGAAACGGTATGATTGAGGTGGCCGGTAACCCATTAACAGCTGCCCTGTACCCGAATAATAAAGTAACCAAACTCAATCATTTTCATGCATTTTTTCCCGGTGGAATGGTTGTAGGCGGCCTTCTTGGCTGGATTATGGTTCAGATTGGGTTTGTTGGTGCCTTCAATATCGGCCACTGGACTGTACAGATCGCCATCGTTTATATCCCAATATTGATCTACGGTTACCTGTTAATACCACAAAAATTTCCAAAAACACTTACAGCCGAAGCGGGAGTTCCCATTCGCGAAATGTTTCGATACACCTTTACCCATCCTTTACTTTGGGGTTTGATTTTACTGAAAATGATCAGCCTTTCACTTGAGCTGGGGCCGATGCGCTGGATTCCTGAAGTGTTGCAGGCAGCCGGTGTTCACGGAATGCTGGTATTTGTCTGGATCAGTGGTTTGATGATGATACTCCGAT
>SLGL01000109.1 GCA_007123785.1 Balneolaceae bacterium | reverse complement strand
GAAAAAGTCTGTTGAAATTATTAAACAGCACCGGATTTCAGGTCCGTTAACCGGTAAAAAAGTGGTCGTAACCGCTGGGCCCACTCGCGAATTTCTGGATCCTGTGCGGTTTATTTCAAATCCGAGTTCCGGCAAAATGGGTGTTGCTATGGCTGAAGCTGCCCGGGCATTGGGCGGTGATGTGATTTTACTTCATGGTCCTGTTACAGTTTCAATACCCAGTCGTCTTCAGGCGAAATCATTTCTCTCTGCCGATGACCTTTTTGAGCAGATACAGGATTATGCCAAGGCCGATGTAGTGATCATGGCGGCTGCCGTATCCGATTTTAAACCAGGTGAAAAGCACGGGCAAAAAGTGAAGAAAGAAAGGGCTGAACGAACTATTCAATTGGAGCAGAACCCAGATATTCTGGCCTGGCTGGGTGAACGCAAGAAAAAGGGACAGGTGCTGATTGGTTTTGCAATGGAAACAGAGGGGCTGAAAGAAAATGCACTTTCCAAACTCCATAAAAAAAACCTTGACTGGGTCTGCGCCAATTCACTTATTGAAAGTGATTCCGGTTTTGAATCTGACAAGAACACAGTTCATTTATTTGGCAGGGAGACAGAGGAGACTTATAGTGGCCCCAAAGAACAAATTGCCGGGGAGATTTTAAGGCGGGTGTTTGCGGATGATTAAAAAAGGTGTCGTTGTTTCTGTCCGCATTTTTTGAACCAGGTACGCATTTCCTCTCTTACAGATTAAATCAAGATCGGTTTTCTTAAGGATTTAATTTTATTGTAATAATCAGGGGAATTGCTTTCGGATATAATAACTGATATTTGCTACTATAATTACAATTAGTCCACCTGCAAACGTATAGAGCGGCCAGGCGATGGTGAGCGGTTCACCAGGAAAAAATTCCTGTAGGGGGCCTTCTACCATGAAAAGCAGGGCGATTAAGCCACTGAAAAACCCGATCATGGCGTCGGTTTTGTCGGGTTTTGAAAAAAGTCGGCCCAATAGAAAAATTCCGAGTAGTCCGCCGTAAGTGTAGGAGGCAATTCCCAAGCCAAGTTCTACAATTGCAGGGCGATCATCACCACTAAGCTGAAGCCAGGTGAACAGAAATGCTGAGCCGGTCAGAATCACACCCCAGCCGATGGTTACCATTCTCGAAATCCAGAGCTCCCTGGCATCATCCCATACAGCTTTCGACATTGGTTTAATGAGATCGTATGTAGTGGAAGAGGCGAGTGCATTGAGGGATGAACTCAGGCTGCTCATGGCTGCTGCAAAAAGTGAAGCCACGATGAGGCCAGCAACACCTACCGGCATGTGATCAACGATGAATCTGGCAAAAATTTCATCGGTGGTGGCAAGACCTATTTCAGATGGGGAGGCGCCGGCGTAAAAATCGTATAGAATCAAGCCGATAAAAAGAAAAAGGCCAAACTGAAGGCTTGCAACAATACCACTCCAGATCAGGGCTTTCTGGCTTGATCTTAGGTTTCCGGTGGCCAACAGGCGCTGAACGATTAATTGATCGGTTCCGTGAGAGGCGATCGAAAAAACGGCCCCGCCAAACAAGGCTACCCAAAAAACGTAGGGATCGGCAAGAAATGCAGACCAGCTCAGATCAAAACCCCAGTTGAACAAGGTGAATTTACCGGCTTCGCTGAGAGATGAAAAAGCTTCAGGGATGGAGACAGGCAGCTTTCCGAAAAGTAAAAAAAGCGCAAAAAGTGCTCCGCCGATGTATACAACCATCTGAACAACATCCATCCAGATAACTGCTTTGATCCCACCAAGAAAGGTATAGATGAGAGTAATTACTGAGATAACAGAAATGGCCAGCAGGTAAATTCCACCATCTCCCCAGCTGTCGAATACACCGGCAAATCGGAAAATAATGGCCAGTGGAATAGCCGTGGCAAAAAGGCGGACACCATCAGCCAGTAGTCGGGTTATAATGAATGTAGAGCTTGCAGCTTTCCGCATACCGGGTCCAAAGCGCTGTTCAAGATATTGATACGCTGTGGTAAGCTCTCCCTGTACATAGGCTGGCAAAAACCAAATTGCCACAATAATGCGGCCGATGATATACCCGAAAGTGAGCTGCAAGAAAGTAAGGTTTCCTCCATAAGCCACGGCAGGAATGCTGATAAATGTAAGAGTGCTGGTTTCAGTGGCTACCACAGAGAAGAGGATAGCCCACCAGGGCATGGCCCGGCCGCCTAAAAAATAATCGGTTGTAGATTTCTGTGTCCCCGCAGACCAGATGCCAAATACAGCAACGGCAATCAGATAGAGAATAATTACAATGGCATCGATTAAGGTAAATCCCATACCGTAACAAAGCTTAGGTTAGAAACAGAAGGGTTTGTTTCATTTTGCTTTGGAAAGAAAAAGAATTCATCGGTTGTTTCAAAAAACTTGTTTGTGTAAACAGAAATTTTTGGTTCTGCTTTTATTTGTGAGGGTATTAAATTCACTTTCAAGCTGAAATGAAACCTGGAGTGGAACTGTAATAGAAAGAATACAAGCAGTAAAAAATTATGCTCTTCTGATCAAATTTCATCACCCATACAAATCATTGAAGAACCAGATTTTCAAATCACTACAGAGTAGCCACTTCTATTTTTTGTTCAAGTTCCTTAAGCATACGTTTATGTTTGGGGCTGGTGGAAAGGCGTTCTTCCACTGTAGATATGGCATGGATAACAGTTGAGTGGTCTCGTCCACCAAATTGAAGCCCAATCGTTTTGAGGCTCGATTTTGTGTATTTTTTTGCCAGGAACATAGCAATCTGTCTCGCTTCTACAATCTCCTGTTTACGTGTTTTTTCACGAACTTTGTTAGTGTCGATTCCAAAATATTCACACACATAGTTTTGGATAAACTCAATGGATATCTGCGAGTTGGAACTTTTAACCATATCACGCAGAACCGACTTGGCCATGGACAGGTCAATTTCATCAACATGTTTGAGCGAAGCAGTGGCCAGCAGTTTGATTATTGCTCCCTCAAGGTCCCTGACGTTTGACTTGAAATTATAGGCTATAAATTCAATAATATCAGGATCGAGTGTAATTCCGTTGTCGCTTGATTTGCGTTCGAGAATTGCGTAGCGGGTTTCGTATTCAGGTATTTGCAAGTCGGCACTCAGCCCCCAGCTAAATCGTGAAATAAGCCGTTCCTCAATATCAGGGATGTCTTTGGGTGGGCGGTCGCTGCTAAGAATGATCTGTTTCCCATCTTGATGAAGCACATTAAAAATATGGAAAAATTCTTCCTGGGTTTTCTCTTTACCACTGAAAAACTGAATGTCATCAACGATTAATACATCAATATTTCTGTAGAAGGTTGAAAATTCACTTGCTCGGTTATTTCGAATTGCCTGAACAAATTCATTTGTAAAGCTCTCGGATGAGACATAAAGTACAGCCTGCTGGTCACCGAATTCCTGTTTAATCCGGTTTCCAATGCTTTGGATCAGGTGTGTTTTACCAAGCCCTGTACCCCCATAGACAAAGAGCGGATTAAATGAATTGCTTCCGGGGTTGTCAGCTATAGCCATTGCGGCGGATCGTGCCAGCCGATTGCAATCTCCTTCAATATATCGTTCAAATACATAGTTACTGTTAAGATTCGAATCGATATTGGTTTTTCTGATACCGGGTATTACAAAAGGATTCTCAATTTTACCGGGATGATATTCGGTAAACGTATTCATTTCCTGTGGTTTTTGCGGAGGCATGGGGCGTTGGGGCAGGCGTATAGAGCGGTTGTCTTCCGCGCGATCCGAACGTTCTACCAGAACAGAGTATTCGAGCTTTCCCTCTCTTCCCAAAACCTTTGCAATTGTAGAACGAAGCATGTTATAGTAGTGCTCCTCCAGCCACTCATACCAAAACTGGCTGGGTACCTGTATAGTCAGGGTATCGTTTTCCAGTTTTACAGGTTTAATCGGTTCAAACCAGGACTTATATTTTTGAAAGCTGATGTTGTCCTGTATGATTTGTAAACATTCATTCCAGGCAGTTTCAGCTGTTATTCTATTCAACGGTGCAATGCCTCCCAAAAGCGTGGTTGCTATGTTATCAATATCTCTTAGTTATCCACACGAATTTTTTTATCGTGGATTTGTCTGCGGTCAAAATGTGAATTTCTGCACCACAAATCAAAAAAATATTCCCTGAGTTTATGAAAGTTATCCACATTTGTATTAACGTGTTAAGCTGTTGGGTAGCATTGCTTTGTGAAATAAATAATAAAACTGTTAATTTCTGCTTGACAGTCGTTAGCATTTCACTAACACTGATTTTCAATAAAATT
>SLGL01000246.1 GCA_007123785.1 Balneolaceae bacterium | reverse complement strand
GTGAGCTGCGTTGTCCCAAAAATGGTTTGCTCAACGTACTCAGGTACGTTTCCGCCACCATTTTCTCCCGACCGCCGTCGGGATTGCCCACAGCTAAATTTCTTGGTGAGAAATGCGGGTTTGCCATCCTGACCAAATAGTGGCTGCCAGGCATAAAATAACATCAAATACGGTATTGGTCTTTTTATCCGGCCCCTGCCCGGAGGTCTTTTTATTTTCCATTATGAAGGAAGTGTTGAACCGGTAGATTGGTTTTTAAAAACCCTGTTTTTTCCAGTAAAACGATGAGAGCCGGGAGCTGAAAAATCATGGAGAGTATGGAAAACAGGATAGCGATTCCGGCAATGGCACCAAATTCACTGCAAAATAACTGTTTACAGTGCGAAACAAAGCATATTCCAACCAATAACAGGAGTTGAACCCTCTTCTGTGCCTTTCTTGAATTACGAACTTAAATCTGTTTGACCAATAATACACGGGAGACATTCTAACTTTGGGGTAATATTAACCCTTTATATTCTGCAGGATATAACTTACTTCCTTTTCTCTTTATCCTATAATTAAAAGGCCCACAAGATCTCAGTAGATGGAGATATCTGTTACAATTGGTGTCTGTTTCTTTTGATGATAGATATACAATTGTAATTATAGATTTTAAGTATCTGATTCACATTACAAATTGATGTTTGAATAGTTCCTCATGAGCATATAACTGAATATCCCTTAGAGTTGTAATGTTGTTCCTTACATCTCCGGTAGAAGTTCGGCTACGTTTGCATCAGGCATTGATTGAGGGTTAGAAAAAGAATAAAAAACGATCTTTGTTCAAGTTACAGTGAATCAGATAATGAAAGGTAATCATGAAAGGGTTTAGTTTTGGATTGATTGCAGGAGATATTGCTATTCTTACTTTGGGCGGGATGGTTCTTGCTGTGATTCGATTTTTAAAAACGCAGAAAAAATATGAGAGAAAATTTAATTCGGACACAGTTGAAGAAACGCAGGGTATTTGGTTTGGAGATCATGGTCGGAATTAACATAAACGATTATTTAACGTAACAATGTAATTCATTTATAGAGGGAAAAATGGAAATTCTGAATGCAACTAATATTTACTGGTTTACTTCAGCAGGTTTATTAATTGGCTTCATTATAGGATTAATAATTGGAAATGAGGGTATGTCTGTTACTGCCAATATTATTTGGGGAGCAGTTGGAGCAAATATCATGGGCATGATAGGTATTTGGATGGGATTTGGTGACGGGCTCTGGTTTATGTTTATCTCACTTTGGCCGTTTCTATTTCTCTTTAATGTTTTTCATCAGCACCATATCGAAGATCTGACTGGAGAAATGGAACATCCTGTAAAAATTATCAGAAAATAGCATAATTCTGTTTACTACTTCTGTTGAAAGCAAAAGTCTTTAGCAAAATTATTTTAAAAGTTGTGCCATTACAATCCTGGTCAAAAATACCTTACAACGATTGTGAGGTATAAACTTTAATTTTTTAAGAGTTACAGGTATACAATCGATAAAAGTTGAGTTTGTCTCCACAGCATTATTTCTGTTCTAATCCTTAAATGAGAGTGAAGTTTTCAAGTAGTTAAGTAAACCATAAGAGGACTGATAGTATGCCCGAAACCCAAGATGTATCTTTTAATGTAAAATTTCTAAAAGAGAGTGCAAAAAATCTCGCAATAAATCACAAAGACTGTGTTCCTGACAAGCGGATACGTCTGATAAAACCGATATTGGGTAATGTAAAAGAGGTTTTGACAAGGGCTTACCGTGTATTGTCGGGCCTTGCAAAAAACGAGCAAGAGCTATCTCCGGCGGCTGAATGGCTTATCGATAACTTCTATATTATCCAGGAACAAATCGTTCAGATAGAAAATGATTTTCCAAAAGAATTTCATAAAACGATTCCGTTAATCTCAAAGGGTGAACTTGAAGGGTTGCCCCGTGTGTATGAGCTGGTCCTGAATTATCTCACTCATACCGATAACATTTTCGAAGATGAAGGCCTTACACTTTATATACACAGTTACCAGCAAGATGTAACGTTGGAATTGGGTGAAATTTGGGCAATTCCAATCATGATCAGGCTCATTCTTGTTCAGAAACTGGCTGAAAAAGCAGCCAGGATCCTGAAAAGGAAAGAAGTTTTCATGAACGTTAGAAATCTTCTGCAGAAAATTGAAGCGAGAGAGCTGAGGGAACCCGGATCGGTAGTTGCTTTTATTTCTGATTGGTTAAAATCTTCTGAAAAAAAGAATGGAGATGAACTTTATCTGATTGAACTCTATAATCAGCTTCAGGTATCCGGTAGTTTATATGAAGAGGAAAAACGTTGGTTCAACTACCGTTTTAGGCAGTTCGATATGCCACTTGAAGTGGCCATGCGCATTGAAGCACAAAAACAATCTCACCTTCAAGTAAGTATTCAGAATGCAGTAATTTCATTGCGGAAAAGTTCAGAAACAGACTGGTCCGATTTTGTTGAAGAGTGTTCGGTGGTAGAGAATATTCTTAGGCTCGATCCATCAGGACACTATCCTGAAATGGATTTTAAGACACGTGACAGATATCGTAGAGCTGTTGAGCGATTGAGCAGGGGCTCTGGCTATTCTGAACCGGAAGTCGCTGAAGAGGTACTATTACTGGCTGAAGGACTTTCAGTAAATCAGCCTGAAAATACCGGAAACTTTCTTCATAAAAAGGATGTAGTGAAGCAGCATGTTGGTTATTACCTGGCAGGAGAGGGTAATGTGGAGTTGGTAAAAAAAATTGGTTATAGCCAGCCGCTCAGAGAAAAATTTCAAAGGATTCTGGAAAAAAAACCTGAATGGTATCTCGCTGCTATTATTATACATACCATGTTTTTGATGGTGATTCTGTGGATCTTTACAGATTCGATGAGCAACTCGCTTGCATTAGGGCTGGCTGTGCTTGTAGTCTCATTTTTCCCGGCATTGGATCTTTCCGTATCGGCGATAAACCGTTTTTTTGCTTTTTATCTTCCGCCAAGACTGCTTCCAAAAATGGCTTACAAAGAAGGTATCCCAAATGAGTCACGCACATTGGTTGTAGTTCCAACGATGTTTACATCCACACAGGATGTCCGCAGGCAGATCGAAAATCTGGAAATACGGGCACTTGCAAATCCTGACCCTGTATTACAGTTTGTTTTGCTTTCTGATTATACAGATGCCGATGAACAAAAAACGAATAAAGATAAAGCTATAATAAAGGTTGCAATCAAGGCTATTAACGAATTGAATAGTAAATACAGTTCGTATTACGGTAATAAATTTTTCATTCTGCATCGCGACAGGAAATGGAACGATCTGGAGGGTGTATGGATGGGCTGGGAAAGGAAAAGAGGTAAATTGGAGGAGCTGAATCGGATGCTTTGTGATCCGGATGCCAAAAACGGTTTTACAACAATCGTGGGTAACTTTAGAGAATCTGTAAAAAAGGCGAAAGTTCGTTTTGTCATTACACTCGATTACGACACCAGGCTTCCTCCCGATAGTGCCAGAAACCTGGTGCGTACCATTGCCCATCCATTGAATCGTGCAAGATATGACCCTCAGATGAAGCGGATAACAAAAGGGTATGGTATCATTCAGCCGAGGATTTCAATTCCACCGGAGTCTTCTGAGAAAACATGGTTTGCACGTATTTTCTCGGGGAATGTAGGGCTGGATCCATATTCTACTTCTGTTTCCGATATTTACCAGGACCTTACCGGTGAGGCCGTTTTTACAGGAAAAGGAATTTATGATGTTCAGGCATTTCACGAAGTGCTCGATTCTCGTTTTCCTGAAAACAGAATACTCTCTCACGACCTGATTGAAAGTACCTACCTCAGGGCAGGGCTTGCCACAGATATTGAACTCTTTGACAACTATCCATCAACGTATGTAAGTTTTAGTAAACGAAATCACCGATGGACCCGTGGGGATTGGCAGATTGCGACCTGGCTGTTCGGTAATGTACCCACTCTGAACGGAAAAGAAAAAAATACGATCAATTTTTTGTCGAAATGGAAGATTTTCGACAATCTGCGCCGTTCGCTAAATCCCTTTTTTTTAACGGTTTTTTTCGTGGCAGGCTGGTTTCTTCTTCCCGGTTCCGGATGGATCTGGACTGCGGCGGCTTTTGGTATCCTCGCTTTTCCAATCTACATAAGTTTATCGAGTGATATTTTGAATCGCCCTGCAAGGGTTCGATGGAAACTCTATCTGGATAAAGTTCGGGCAAACCTCAAAATAAACTCATTGCAGGCAGTTTTTACTGTCATGATTCTTCCGCACCAGGCCTATATTTAT
>SLGL01000440.1 GCA_007123785.1 Balneolaceae bacterium | reverse complement strand
ATTTCAGCGATACCTACAGCCAGTAAGAAGGCGCCCAGTGCAGCGAAACCCCAGAGGCCTGCAAATTGATACAGCATGTAGATACTCGCGGTACCAATCAGAATTGTGATCGGTATCAGCAGAACATTCCAGATGATTCGTTTCTTTCCTGTAGGCATATGTTTGCCCATAATCGCTTTATTGTTGAGCATCAAAAAGAAGGTTACGTAAGCAATCGGCAATAACATCAGCGTGATGACCGAAGTGGGAATGGCAAGCCAGAACAGGGCCTGTTCCCAGAAAAATGGCCCCAGAACACCTACAACGGGAATCATGATACCCGCTTTGAAATACCAGCTGCTGTAGGACACTCTCATAATCTCACAAACCACAAATCCGCAGATTACCATATGCAATGTTATGGTGGAAAGCGCCATTCCCAGCACACCAATTCCAAAAATGATACCGCTGAATATTCCTCCAAGAAGAGGTTCAAGTGATTTTGCAAGGTCGAATGCATCCCGGGTAACCAGTGTAGCAGCCATTCTTCGATCGTCATCACCCAGTTCTGCAACTCTGGCAGCTATCTCATTTTCTGAAAGCTCAACACCTTCACCTGCTTCGTGTAACACTCTGCCTTCGAGAAGGCCGTTAAACTGGTTGATCTGTCGCTGATCCGGCTCCCACTCCACCTGTGCTTCACCTAAAAACCCTGGCTGCGGAATGGTATGAAACTGACTGGTACCGGCAATTACAATACAGCTTGTTGCCAGCATAAAAGGAATGAGCATTCCGGTTGCGAGGTCGAATTTCATCATGCCCTTGTACTCGGTACCCCATTTTCGCCTCAGCATTGAGTATGCAAAAAGGAAGGTAGCGTTGATTCCCACGGCACTGGAAAGTGCAGCAGCCATCACCTGTTGCTGTTGTGAGACAATCAGGTCTGACCAATACTGTGCCGAAGTTTCTGTGAGCATTGCAAGCATGGGCTCGAACCCTTCGGCCGGGCGAAAAAACATGGAAGGATTTGGAATAAATCCGGCAAAAACGGCTCCCCAGTCGATCGACCCGGCCACAAACATCAGCCGAATCACAACCCCGATGAACGAGATTACGATAATTGCCACAAAACCTTTCAGCAACATCTCGAAAATTCTGACACCTTTGCTCCCTGTACCGTAATTATAGGTGACCCCCAGGGTGATGACAAGAACCGAAAGAGAAATAACCAAAGTGCTTCCAAAACTGCCAAGCGGTGAACCGGCACCAAATAGCCCCGGCAGCAGATTCTGCTGAACCACTCCGTTTGCAAGTGCAAACTGCGGCATTACCCACACGATACACGCTAATATAGAGCCGAGCGCCCATCCCCATCCCAAAACCGGGTTGATGTGCTTGTTGATAGCATATAACGGACGTTCTTTTGTTGCAAGCGTGGCATATCCGAGAGCTGCAAGCATAATGATACCAAGAAGCATTGCAATCGGCTGAAGCCATAACATACTAACACCGGTAAGCACTCCCAGGTACAAACCACTTGTCAGAGAACCGCCTCCAAGAGTAAGAGCACTTTGCAGCCACCCCGGACCAGAAAGCTTAAAATAGGTTTTTAATTTTACATGCCATTTTTTGTCCTGAACCGCACGGAGTACTTCGGCTTCTTTATCATACCTGATGTTTTCTTCATTAGACAATTTGTCATCATGTGCCATAAAATAACTTCAGTTTTTTTCAGCGTTAGTTAGTTTTCATTTCCAAGAATAAATCGTTTTCTAATGACGATTACAAGTTTGAACTATAAGAAAAGTTTTATCCTCTGAAATCAGTCGGGTTTTTAGTTTTGTAATCATCCAATCAGAATACTTTCAACCGGGGTCGATAATTGAAAAAGTCTCGCGAATAAAGCCTCTACCGATCCTACGGGAGGGAGATTTATAGAGGTCTTCATTGGATTTTGCAACATTCTAATGAACATCCCCCCTGTCCCCCCTTTTTTAAGGAGGACTTTCATTAACAAAATCATTAATCGAACTAAGGTTTCTACGTTTCATATCAATCAGTTCCCGGCCGTAATTTCATATCCTTTGATTCACGAATCATCGACCTATACCTTCAGTTCCCAGCCAGGTTCATACTGCCTGCTCCACAGTTTCATCGCTTCTTTGTCGTAAATATGTCCATTGGATGTATTCACATCGAATCCTTTTCCGGTTCTGTATGAAATATTTGCCAGATGGCACAACATCGTACTCTTCAGGCATTCTTCTACAGGAGAATTCAATTCAACTTTCCCCCGGATTCCATTCAAAAAATTTGAAACATGTGCGGAATTGATCGTTGCGCCCGTTTCCCCGTCTGCCGATTCGCTTTTTACGAGGTTGCCCTCTCTGTCGAAAACAGAGTATTCACCTCCAGAAAGTTTTACACTGCCTTTATCTCCAAAGATAATGGGCCCTTGTGTTCCGTATGTATCGTGGCCATTCCGGCTTTTGCAATCCCACTTAATCACCTTGTCTCCGGGAAATTTAAAACTCGCATCCATTGTGTCGTACATGGTCCATCCGTCGTCCGGGAAGTGGCGTTTATGAGCAATGGTATCAATCCTCTCCGGGAAATCAACCTGCAATGCCCATCGTGCAAGATCAACAGCGTGAATTGCATTATTTCCGGCCTCCGCGGTTCCCCAGGTCCATCCGTACCAGTGCCAGTTATAATCCCAGGTATCGTGTTTGTATTCCTGTCGTGGTGCAGGCCCCTGGAAAAGTTCCCAATCCAGTCCCTCAGGCACAGATGAAGGTTCGGCAACCGGAACTTCCCCTCTTCGTGCGCTGTAGGCTGTTTGAGCCATATAGACTTCACCAATCACTCCGTCATGAATTTCCCGGATCATTTGGTTTACAAGGCGGCCCGAGCGCCTTTGATTCCCCAGTTGTATCACCTTGTCATACTTTTTCTGGTAACCAAGCATCAATTCATTTTCGCGGGGATTATGGCTTCCGGGCTTTTCAACATACACATGCTTGCCTGCTTCTACAGCGTAGCAGGTGCCCGGCGTGTGCCAGTGATCGGGTGTGGCAATGATCACTGCATCTACCTCATTGTCATCCAAAACCCTGCGAACATCATTCTCAAGGGTGGGTGTGTAGCCCAGGGCTTCTTCAAACAGTTCAACGGTTTCTTCTCTTCTGTGCTTCATAACATCGCAGAGATACAGCAGGTTCGCGTTGCTCTCTTCATGAGCTATGGCATTTGGCCAGGCGTGCACTCTTCGTCCGAGTCCGACAACAGCAAGATTCAACCTGTCATTGGCTCCGATAACCTTGGAATAACTTTTTTTAGTCATTCCCATTCCGCCGATGGTTAAACCGGCCATTCCAAGTGCTGATTTTTTTATAAAGCTTTTTCTGGATGTATTCATCGTTATCTTATTTAAGGTATTAACATCAATTTCTTTTTATTAGCTTTACCGGTTACTTCTACCGATGCAACAGATATCAAATTAACTTTTTGATTGAGCCAACCTTTGCAATGCCAGAAGAACATCCGGTTTTCAGCAAGTGCAAAGGAAGCCGGGAAATTCTGAATCTCTGTTCAGAATTAAGGGATAATGAGGTGCGTGATATCGGAATAAACAAATCTGTAGAACATCGGGCAGAATGCTTTTTTTGCAACAAAATCCATTTCACCATCAAGCACCATAATATGTTAACATTTCATCATAAATCATAATTTTTCTCTCAAATCATGCACGGGAGGCAATCGTCTTTACTGGCAGGTACAACATGTTTTGCAATTTTGAATGATCATTTCGCTCTTCCTGAACTCGACCCTGCCTCATTCAATTTGGAAAGATCAGTGTTTTCAACCGATTTTAGCCATACTTCAATACCGGTGAAAGCATTTCTAAAAATATTTTTTTGGGTCTGCAACAGCGTTATTTGCCTTCACAAACACACCCCTAAATCCCCTCTTGAGAGGCTGTGAAAATATACCTAATCAAGATTCTTCTTACTTACATTTTTAAGGTGATGAACTTTTTTTATGACCTCCCCTCCCTATCACACCGCATTTTGGTGTGATAGGGAGGGGGTGGGTCCGAAAGCTTGGCAGCTCTGAATTTGACAAAAAACATGAATTATTTAAGTCCATTATTTTTGGAAAACAATTTTCTCACAGCCTCCCAAGAGGAGGCTTTTTGGGCTACCAAATTCAAAATGGTGCTGACCTGCTTTTGGGCTAAATTAGGTGCTACTACTACTGGTGACAGTTTCATTCGTTGAGTTCTATCAAGGCATACCCAAGCCTCGAAGCCTGTTTGTGAAGCATGTGCAATCGCCGCTCCTGATACTGTTTTTCATAGGCTTCGACCCCTTGT
>SLGL01000233.1 GCA_007123785.1 Balneolaceae bacterium | reverse complement strand
TAACGCTGTGATACGCAAAACTCTGGACCACTCATTACACGCATTTGAGGAGTGGAAAATGACCCGTATTGCGAAGCGGGCTGAAATCTGTACAAATGCTGTAGACTATTTCAGGCAGAATGCAAAAGCCTGGGGAATGGAAATTACGATGCAGATGGGGCGGCCGATTCGGTATTCACCGAAAGAAATTACAGGCGGGTTTGCCGAGAGGGCCGGCTATATGATCGGCTGTGCGGACAAAGCTCTGTCTCGGATTAAACTTCCTGAAAAGAAAGGGTTCAGCCGATTCATAAAGAAAGAGCCGCTGGGCACCGTTTTTGTTCTTGCACCGTGGAACTATCCCTATCTGACCGCTGTCAATGCCGTGATTCCTGCACTCATGGCCTGTAACACAGTGATACTGAAGCATTCTGAGCAAACTGCTCTCTGTGCCGAGCGATTCCTCGAAGCTTTTCAGCACGCCGGGCTGCCCGATGGTGTTTTTCAGTATCTTCACCTCAATCACGAACAGGCTGCGGAAATCATCGCGAAAGGGGAGATCACACACGTGGCTTTCACCGGATCGGTGGAGGGCGGACGGGCTGTTCAGCAAGCTGCAGCTGACCGGTTTTTAACATCTACCCTGGAATTGGGTGGTAAGGATCCGGCTTATGTGGCCTCTGATGCGAACATCCCCCAAACTGCGGAAAATCTCGCCGATGGTTCTTTTTTTAACTCGGGACAATCCTGCTGCGGCGTTGAGAGAATCTACGTGCATAAGCAGGTGTATGAAGAATTCCTGGAAGCTTTTTTAAGCGCGGCCCGTTCGTACAAATTAGGTGATCCGGCCGATCCTGAAACGACACTTGGCCCGATGGTCCGGAAGGAAAATGCAGAACGGGCAGATCGAGTCATACGTCAAGCTATTGAGCAGGGAGCGGAAGCTCTGATTCGTCCGAATGACTATCCTGAGTTGGGATATCCATGGCTGGCACCCCAGGTGCTGGTGAATGTGAATAACGATATGGAAGTGATGCGGGAAGAGACTTTCGCGCCAGTGGCGGGAGTTATGCCGGCGGAAAGTGATGAAGAGGCGATCCGCATGATGAACGACAGCCCGTACGGACTCACCGCTTCAATCTGGACCGAAGACCCGGAGAAAGCCGTTTTCATCGGGGATAAAGTGGAAACCGGCACATGGTTCATGAACCGGTGTGATTACCTCGATCCCGCACTTGCCTGGACCGGTGTTAAAAACTCCGGCCGGGGATGTTCGCTCTCGATTCTTGGATACAATTACCTGACCCGTCCGAAATCGTATCACATCAAACACAAACAATCATGAAACCGAAAATGGCACTGCTCATTTGCGATCATGTTGCCCCGGAATTGGTTGATGAGCACGGAACTTATCCCGATATGTTCCGGAAACTGCTGGGTATTCCGTTCGACAGTTTTTATGTGTGTGATGATCATTTCCCTGAAATGGATGATTATGAACAGTTTGTATGCACCGGATCAAAATTTTCTGTATATGATGATCTTTTGTGGGTGGAAAAGCTTAAAGAGCTTACACGCGATGTTTACGGTGCCGGGAAAAAGTATGTGGGCGTCTGTTTTGGCCATCAGATGATTGCCGAAGCACTTGGAGGAAGCGTTCAGCGTTCAGAAAAAGGCTACCTGATCGGTGTACACACTTTTACCATCCATAAGCAAAAACCGTGGATGGTTCCATACCAACCCGTGTTTAATGTGCTGATGCTCTGTCAGGATCAGGTTGTGCGATTGCCGGAAGGCGGGGAGGCACTTGCGTCTTCACCGGACTGCAAAGCAGGAATGTTTACGGTGGGCAGAAATTTTCTGGGTATCCAGGGGCACCCGGAATTTACCCCGGAGTATGACCGTGCTGTTTTTGAATCCCGGCTGAATCGTGCAGATTCGGAAAAAGTGAAGCAGGCCATCAAAAGTTTTGATCAGAAACCGGACAGCGAGAGGCTTGCCGGTTACATACGTCATTTTTTAACCCAATAATAATCTTCAGTGCTATGCAAATTCAGGGTAAACTGACCACAGACGCGTTAAAAGAAAAAGTAAAATCCGAAGAAATTGAAACGGTTATCGTCGCTTTTACGGATCATTACGGGCGGTTGATGGGTAAGCGGTATGATGCAGACTTTTTCCTTGAATCGGTTCTGGATGAGGGTTCGCACGCCTGTGATTATCTGCTCACCACAGATATGCCGATGGAGCCGGTACAGGGATACGATTTTGCCAACTGGGAGCGCGGCTACGGTGATTTTCACCTGGTGCCCGATTTCAACACCCTTCGCAGGGCCGACTGGCTTGAGAAATCTGCTATGATTTTTTGTGACCTGGAATCAGGTGCAAACCATGAGCCGGTTTCAGTGGCTCCGCGCACCATTTTGAAAAAACAGCTTCAAAAACTGGAAGCTAAAGGTTACCAATCATTTGGTGCTTCGGAATTGGAATATTACCTCTTTGAAAATGATTACCGTGATGCAAACGATAAAGTTTCAGACAAGATGGTTCCGACCGGATGGTATATAGAAGACTACCATATTTTGCAAGGCAGCCGGATTGAGTACTATACGGCAGCGGCACGAAGGCACCTCAAAAAGTCGGGCGTTCCTGTTGAAAACTCCAAAGGAGAGTGGGGGTTGGGACAGCATGAACTGAACATCCGGTATTCAGATACGCTCGAAATGGCTGATCGTCATATCGTTTTTAAACAGTGCCTGAAAGAGCTGGCCGACCAGCTCGGAATTTCGGTTACGTTTATGGCCAAATTTCACCAGGGACGTGCAGGGTCGAGTTGTCATCTGCACATTAGCCTGCGAAACGGAGACAGGAATATTTTTACGGGGGATGAAGTGTATGGCCCGATAAAAGCCTCGAAAGAGTTCGGTTGGTTCCTGGGCGGGTGGATCAAATATGTGCCCGATGTGATGGTATTTTATGCACCCACCATTAACTCCTACAAACGTTATGTGGATGAATCCTGGGCGCCTACACGGTTGGCATGGAGTTATGACAACCGGACGGCAGGTTTCAGAGTGGTAGGTTCGGGTAAAAACCTGCGGATTGAGTGCCGTATCCCCGGAGCAGATTGCAACCCATACCTCGCTTTTGCAGCGTCAATCGCCAGCGGCTTGAAGGGAATGGAAGATAAGATTGATCCGCCAGAATGTTTTGTGGGGGATGTCTACTCTGCCAAAGATCTTCCTCATGTTCCTAAAAATCTTTATGAGTCACTCCGTCATTTCAGCAGCAGTAAGTTTGCCGAAGAAATGTTTGGCCGTGATGTGGTCGATCATTACTCTCATTTTTATAAAAAGGAGATTCAGGCATTTGACTCAGCAGTGACCGACTGGGAAAAGAAACGATATTTCGAACAGATTTAAAACCTGAGTTCGATTCTTTATTAATGCCTTTAAAACTCCATCAGGCCGTAAAAACAAAGAACAAACTCACCCAACAATTTTTATGAAGCTTCAAAGAAAAACAGCCGTGATTACCGGCGGCTCAAACGGTATCGGGAAAGCAACCGCCCTGCTTTTTGCCAAAGAGGGTGCAAATATAGTGATAGGCGACCTGGATGAAGATGCGGCCGCTGATGTGGTGAAGGCCATTGAAAAGGAGGGGGTACGAGCTTCCTTTATCAAAACCGATGTTTCTCAATCAGATGATTGCCGGGCAATGATTGAACACGCGGAAGAGACCTTTGGTAATGTTCAGATTCTGTTTAACAATGCCGGAATTATGGATGTTCAAGACAATTCAGCTGAAGGAACACCGGAAGAGGTTTGGGCCCGAACGATGGATATTAACGCGAAGGGGGTGTTTTTGTGCTGTAAGTTTGGCATTCCTGCTCTGAAGCGTGCTGGTGGCGGGAGTGTAATCAACACGGCTTCGTTTGTGTCACTGATGGGAGCGGCAACCTCCCAGGTGGCATATACGGCAAGCAAAGGGGCCGTACTATCATTCACACGCGAACTGGCGGTGATTCATGCAAGGGAGGGAATCCGCGTGAATGCACTCTGTCCCGGTCCGCTGAAAACCGACCTTCTTATGAAAATTCTGGATACGGATGAGAAGAAAAACCGGCGCCTGGTTCACATTCCAATGGGCCGCTTTGGTGAGGCTGAAGAGATGGCCAAAGCCGCACTCTTTCTCGCTTCCGATGATTCCTCTTTCGTAACCGGTACCAACTTCATGGTAGACGGCGGCATCACCGCTGCCTATGTAACCCCTGAAGAGATGTGACAGGTAACCTGCCTTAAACAACGCCTTCCAAAATTCACCCCAATAAAAATGGGGATTTTTCCACTATTGATCATTGATATCACACCAGTGTCGTGTC
>SLGL01000058.1 GCA_007123785.1 Balneolaceae bacterium | reverse complement strand
ATGATGGAAGAATAGGTCCGCTGTGGAGGATAAGCTAATCGGGTGTGTTTGTTCATACGTGTTTAGCGGTTAAAAACCGGCAGTTCGAGCAAGTAATATTGGTCAAAAGCCTGCTCTTCAAAGCTTAAGCACAGTAGATAACGCAGTAGGGCGGGCAACACTATTTCAGAAGTGACAGAAACCACTTCCAAAAAAAGTTATCATGGCGATCGTTACGGACCCACCCTAAATCCCTCTCTATCGCGCTGGAGAAGCGCCATCGCGACAAGTTGAGTGATTTTCGAAAACCTGACACTTCTGGTGAGGGATTTTTTTATTGAAAAACTCTTAGAAAACGGCACCCCATTCTATCCCTTTAGATAATAGCGCCTGATGTCATCTCGACTAAACAAGCGGAGCGAGTGCATGGAGAGATCTCCTTGCAATGGGAACTAACGTAAACAACACTTTACCTAACACCCTCCTATACCAGGGAGTTTTTTCCACTCCGGCCCAATCGGAATAAAGTTGTGCAATTACCGATGATTTCTTTACTATATGCCCGTAAATATCTTACCGATTTAAACCAACAGTTCAATTCGACATGAATAAAGCCGTACCATCCCTCCTGATTTTTCTTTTGATGCCATTCATCCTGGCCGCCCAGGTAACTCTTGATTACTACCTGCCGGATGATGTAACCTATGACGAAAGCATTCCCACACCCGCCGAAGTGATCGGCCATGAAGTGGGGGAGTGGCACGTTACCCACGACAAACTCGTCTACTACATGCAGACCCTGGCAGAGGCATCCGACCGCGTGACCATCGAAGAATATGCCCGAACCTATGAAGGCCGTCCGCTGCTGATGCTCACCATTACCACTCCCGAAAATCACACCAACCTGGATCAGATCATGGAAAACCACCATGCACTCACGGACCCGGACCGCTCCGGTGATCTGGATACGGATGCGATGCCGGTGGTGGTGAACCTGGGCTACAGCGTTCACGGGAATGAACCGAGCGGATCAAATGCATCGATGTTGTCGGCCTATTATTACGCGGCCGGACAGGGCGAAAAGATCGATAACATTTTGGAAAACTCCATCATCCTCATCGATCCCTCTCTGAATCCCGACGGGCTGAACCGGTTTGCAACCTGGGTGAATATGCACAAAAGTGCCACCACTGTTACCGATCCCGCATCAAGAGAGTATAACGAAGTGTGGCCGGGCGGACGAACCAATCACTACTGGTTCGACCTGAATCGTGACTGGATGCCGGTAGTACATCCCGAAAGCCGCGGACGCATTCAGAAATTTCACGAGTGGCGCCCCAACGTGCTCACCGATCATCACGAGATGGGCACGCACGCCACCTACTTTTTCCAGCCCGGCGTGCCCGACCGCACCCATCCGCTTACCCCTCAGATCAACCAGGATCTCACGGCAGCGATTGCCGAATATCACGCCGATATTCTGGATGAAAACCAGGTGCTCTACTACACACGTGAAGTATTTGATGATTACTACTACGGGAAAGGCTCAACCTATCCCGATATTTTCGGTACCATCGGTATTCTGTTTGAACAGGCCAGTTCACGGGGCCATGCCCAGGAAAGTGTTCACGGCTTGGTGGAATTTCCCTACACGATCCGAAATCAGTTTTTAACCTCCCTCTCTACGGTGGATGCTTCGGTTGCACTCAGTTCTGAGCTGCAAGATTATCGCCGAACGTTCTACAGTGATGTGCGTAACGAAGCTGCAGGCCTGCAAACCCGTGCGTTTGTGATTGGCGACACTCACGACCGCGGGAAAAATTTCCACTTCGCCGATCTGTTCAGCCATCACAATGTGGAGTTTTATGAACTTGCACAGGATATCGAAGCGGGCGGAGAAGAGTTTAAAGCAGGCCGCGCCTGGGTGATCCCGGCCGAACAGACCGAATACAAATTCATCGAGGCGATGTTTGAAACCCGAACTGAATTTGCCGACAGTATTTTTTACGACGTGTCCACCTGGACTCTGCCGTTTGCATTTAACATGCCGTACACCGGGCTGAGCGGAGGTCAGTTCAGCCAGAATCTCCTGGGAGAAAGAGTGACCGATCCGCAAATGCCCGAAGGAGCCATAATCGGCGGAAGGAGTGATTACGCCTACATCTTCGACTGGGATGAATATTACGCACCGCGTACACTCTACAGGCTTCAGAAGCTGGGAGTGCGTACCAAAGTGGCTTCGCGGCCTTTAACGGCCCATACCGCTAACGGCTCAAAAGAATTTCATTACGGTGCCATTCTGGTGGCACTCGGTATTCAGAATGTGAGTGAAGAGGAGATCTACCGGACCCTTCAAACCGCTGCCGAAGAGGACGGAGTGGATATCTACAACATCACGCGGGGCCTGGCCGCATCGGGCATTGACCTGGGCAGCCCCAGTATGAATAACCTTGAAATGCCCAGTGTGGCGATACTTGCCGGGCAGGGAGTCAATAATCTGGAAGTTGGCGAAATCTGGCACCAGCTCGATCAGCGTTACCGCATTCCGCTCACGATTATCGACAAGCACCGGTTTGGCAATGCGGACCTGAGCCGGTACAACCGCATTATTATGACCCAGGGTAACTACAACGACCTGAGCAGCAGCGCAGTGGACGATCTGAAAGAGTGGCTGCGAAGGGGCGGAACACTTATTCTCCAGCGAGGTGCCATTAACTGGGCACGTAACCAGGAGATTGTAGATATCGACCAGAAAGAGGGAGAAGAGTTTACGCATGACCCGTCTATTCCCTATGCAGAATTAACTCAGGCCACCGGTGCACAGGTTTTAGGCGGTTCTATTTTCCACGGCCGGCTTGATATTACCCATCCTCTTGGATACGGATACAGAAGCGGAGACATTCATCTGTTCCGGAACAGTACCCTCTTTTTTGATAAAACGGAAAATCACTTCGCCACACCCATGTATATCACAGATGATCCTCTGGCCAGTGGCTACATTTCCGATCACAACCTTGATATGATCGCTAATACGGCTTCAGCCATTGTAAGCAGTTACGGCAGCGGACGGGTCATAAGCTTTGTGGACAACCCGAATTTCCGCGCTTTCTGGTACGGCAAGAACAAGCTGTTTGCCAACGCTCTCTTTTTCGGAAATACCATTCACGGGGGAGCGACAAATTAAAATAAAAGGGCTGTCCGGCTTAATTGCCCCGGAAGGGATCCCTATGAGACAAATGACCGATGAACCGATATTCGATCTCTGATCTTTTTAAACTTTGCCAAACTGAGATCGGGTATCTCCAATCGTACATTATCTTTTACCCGGCGCGATCTCCCAGTCGCTTATTAAAAGCAGAAGATGAAACAACGACGGACTTTTCCCACAGGAATAGCATTACATAAAGTCAGGAGGGAGAATTTGTCACTTCAGATGGGCTTTGTTTGATGCAACTCCTGCTAATATACCGTGAAACGCCTGCCAATTCCAAATACTATCCGGAATGGTTAAGTAATGTCAGGTAATAATCGTTGATATACCATTAACCATACACTTACAATTTATTTTAGGGCAGTGAAGTGAGGGTTGTTTTTTTGAGGTTGAAAATGGTTGATCCAAGCCAATGATCATGCTGTACTCCCAATCTGTCACCGAGACATCTCCCTGTTCTGGGAACTTACCTGAACAACGCCATATCAAATCTCCTTCCAAGAGCAGGGAGACCCCTCGGCTCCGCTGGCGCTGCGCTCGGGGTGTACAGGGGTGTGGGTTTTTACAACGCGGCGCATAAAGTGCGGAAATTGAACCATGCTCATTGCAGCGCCGCAAGAAACATTCGTAAATCCGCAAGTTAGTCTGTAAGGTTTTCTCTTTTTTGTGATCATACGAATATGAGAGTTGATAGATATCTATATCACGTTTACATCATGACCAACAGACATCACACTGTATTGTATACAGGAATGACTGGCTGGGGTGTGTATCGTATTCTGCAGCACGTTCGGCAGGAAAAGCCAGGATTTACAAAAAAGTATAACCTGGATAAACTGGTTTATTACGAAGAATACAGTGAGGTGATGGATGCGATAAACCGTGAAAAACAGATTAAACGATGGAACAGGAAAAAGAAAGAAGCGTTAATTGCAACAAAAAACCCGGAGTGGAAGAATCTTTTGTTAAATTTCTGATTGTTTAAGAAAGCCGAAGTGAGAACTCAGCTGGCGGCGTGGGTCAGAGTCGTGCATATATCTGAACCAGATACGCCGCCCATTGTATAAAGTGAAGCCTGTCATGTCGAGCGGAGGCCTCTCTTGGCCGTAGCCGAGACATCTCCCTGTTCTGGGAACTTACCTGAACAACGCCATATCAAATCTCCTTCCAAGAGCAGGGAGACCCCTCGGCTCCGCTGGCGCTGCGCTCGGGGT
>SLGL01000377.1 GCA_007123785.1 Balneolaceae bacterium | reverse complement strand
TCTTTCTCTGTGTGTTTATCCATTACGTGCTGTTGCATTTCATCTTCACTGAGGTGGCCATGCTGATGGCCGTTCTGGGCATGAGATCCGCCGAAAATCAGCCAGCCGAGAAATAAACCGGCAATTAATAGCGCTATACCAGTGAGTAATTGTTTTTTTGTGATGTTCATAATGTTGTTGTTTTAACTGTGATAAAATTTGGTGTAAAACCTCCCCTCTTGAGAGGGGAAAGGTAAAGGCAAAAAGGCGAAGCCTGGTTTGCCAAACGAGGGGTGTGTTCGGCAGGGCTTGTGCCTGTGCCGGAACACACCCCTGATGAAACCGCTATACGCGTTTTCATCTGTCCCCTCTCAAGCCACACTTGGTCCCGATTTTTTCGGGAAGGGGACTATTCCCAATCAAACTTTCAATCCGCACAACAGCTTTGTTCTGCCTCACAACTGCTTCAATCCGTTCAATCTCCAGATCGAGCAGTTCGCGCTGAATCTGGAGGAGTTCATCGAAGCGTGCCCGGTCTACGGTATACTCTTCGCTGAGAATATCGAGTGCCTGTTGTGCACGTGGGACGAGCTCTTCATCCAGCAGACGTATATTTCGTTCTGATTTTCTCAGCTCTTCCAAGACTGACTCCACTTCGCTTGAAAGCCGGTTTTCGGTTTGAAGGAGTTCAGAGTCGAGAGCCCGCTTTCGGCTGATAATTTGCTGTTGTTGTGAATTCGAGCGGGACCGAAAAATGGGCAGGCGAACTGTTGCCATGCCGATAAAACTTTCCCGAGCGTCCGGAAACATCGACATCGGGCCGAAATCGCGCCCCATGACTTCCAGGCCCAGTCCAAAGGATGGGCGCCCGCTGAGCTGCGCAACCCGCTGCTGCTGATCGAGTGCGTTGCTTCTGGATTCAATCCCGTCAAACCGGGGGTTTTCTGCCCGTACCAACTGATGGATCTGATCATCACTATAAAGCACCTGTTGTGTTTCGATCTGCTCCGTGGTTTCCACAACGAAATCAGCAGGCCGGTTCAGAAATTCGTTGAAGCCGGCCTTCAGTGGTATGAGCTGATCCTCCAGGTTTTCGATGCGGTTTTGAAGTCGCGCTTCCTCCATCTGGATTCGCAGAATATCCGCCTGTGCAGCCCGACCAGTTTCATATCGAATCTCTACAAGGGTTTCCAGCTCCCGAACCAGCTCAATCTGATCATTCACTATCCGAATCTGCTGCTCAACTTCCGCAATATCAAACCAGGCAATTTGAAGGTCACGAAGTATCTCGAGCTGACGAACATCGATCTGAGCCCGGTCCGCTTCTGCCGCAGCCCGCTGCGCATCACGCATTGTCCCAAGCGATCCAAACCACGGAAACATCTGCATCGCCGACACCGAAAAGCGTTCCAATTGCGATTCTGCCATCATTGGGTTGAAATCGTACATGATATTCAGCTCCGGATCAGGCAGCACACCAACTTCCCGTGCACGCTCCTTTTCCGCTTCATAAAGATGATGCAAAGATCGAAGTTCGGGGTTCTCCTCGATTGCAATTCGAATGTATTCTTCGAGCTGGGAATAACTCTCCCCTAATAAGGGGAGATTGAGAGGGGTGTTTACTGAGTTTGTTGATGACTCAGAACCCTGCGCATGCAACGAAGTTGTTAGGCTCCCCATAAAAATGGCAACCAATAGAACAACGGCAACTGGAAATCCACTCCCCTCCCCGAGGTGTCGGGACCAGGAAAGCAATGGCAGGAGAGATGAACACCCCCCTTTGTTCCCCCTTGATAGGGGGGAATTATCGTTCCACTTCAAGATCGGAAACTTTTCATACTCTCCCCTCCTTGTGCCGGGGCTTTTCCGGCATAGGGAGGGGTTGGGGGTGGGTCTTCTCACTTTTGCCTTTTTACAACTCATATTTTCTCCTCCAATTCATTCACATTTCGTAATCCATATTCCTTCCACATCGCATAGAGCAGTGGCACTAAAAGCAGACTCAGCACCTGTATCAGCATGCCGCCGAAAATCGGGATCGCCATGGGAATCATGATTTCAGATCCTTTTCCGGGTGAGGTTAGAATCGGCAGCAGGGCCAGCAACGTGGTGCCGGTGGTCATCAGGCAGGGGCGAACCCTCCGCATACCGGCCTCGATGGCTGTAGCGTAAATACTTTCGAGACTTTCCGGTTTTTTCCGTTCAAACAGTTGTTCCAGGTAGGTGGCCATCACCACACCATTATCCACGGCAATACCGAACAGTGCCAGGAAACCGACCCAAACGGCTACGCTCATATTTACCATCCCCATCTGGAAGAAATCCCTCAGTTCCACTCCCAGTATCGAAAAGTTGAAGAACCAATCCTCACCGTAGAGCCAGAGAAGGATAAATCCGCCCGCCCAGACCAGAACAATACCGGAAAAAACGATCAGCGTTACGGGTGATGATCGAAACTGGAAATAGATAATCAGAAAAATGATCAGAAGTGTGATCGGAAGTACCACTGAAAGACGTTCGGCCGCACGTTGCTGGTTGCGGAATTCACCTTCAAAAGTATAGCTGATTCCGTCGGGTACGGTTAAACTGCCTTCACTGATTTGATGATCAAGATAATTACGAACCCGGTTCACTACATCAATCGGTGCTTCACCAGGCTGGCGGTCGAATGTTACATAGGCACTCAGGAATGTATTTTCGCTGCGGATATTCATCGGCCCGGTTTCAAACCGGATTTCGGCAAGCTGCCCCAGCGGTATCTGGCTTCCGTCCGGTGATGGAATCAGTACTCGTTCAATCATTTCCGGTGAATTTCGATACTCCCGGGCGTATCGAACCCGAAGCGGATAACGTTCGCGGCCTTCCACGGTCATACCCAGCATCTGTCCGCCGATTGCAGTACCGATCACCTGCTGAACATCCTGTATAGACAACCCGTGACGGGCAATTTCACTCCTGTCGATATCGATCTCCAGGTAGGGCTTACCGACTACACGATCTGCAAATACGGATGCAGGCCGGACACCCTCAACCTGACGAATCATCGGTTCAACACTGGTTGCAAACTGATCGATGGTTTCGAGGTCGGGGCCGCTGATACGGATTCCCATGTTGGCACGCATTCCAGTCTGGAGCATAATCAGGCGCGTCTCAATCGGCTGTAATTTTGGTGCAGATGTAACACCCGGGATGTCTGCAGCATGCAGGATTTCGGTCCAGATATCATCCTGGTTTTGAATATGATCGCGCCACTGGCGATAATAGCGTCCGCCGCGGTCGGGAACCAGGTCTCCGCTTTCATTCCGCACAAATTCCCCATTTTCAATTTTGTATCGAACTCTGCGGCCGCGGTCATCTGTCTTATATTCACTTTTATACATGATCACATTTTCGAACATCGAAACCGGGGCGGGATCGAGCGCCGATTCCACCCGCCCGATTTTACCCACCACTGTTTCAACTTCAGGGATAGATGCAACACGCATGTCCATCTCTCGGGTCATCTGCAGGGCTTCTTCGATGCCTGCGTGCGGCATGGTAGTTGGCATCAGCAGGAATGAACCTTCGTCGAGTGTTGGCATAAACTCCTGGCCCAGTCCGGGGAAGCGATCATCAACGGCTGACCATAAACGGGTTTCTTCAATTTCAATGCCTATAGCGTTAAATCCATTTGCAACATATTTGAAAGTAGTATCAAAACCGCGCCAGCTCATCAGTCCGAAAATCAGGATCAATAACGGAAGAGACAGAAACAGGGCTTTATTTCTGAGAGCCCAGTCCAGGATTCTTTCATAGTATTTCATGAAAAGCCAGAAAAGCCCGAATACAACTCCTACTGTAAGCAAAATAAACAGAAGACTGAAAGAGATCGGGTTTTCCGGGCCGAGGGGCAGCCAGTATCCGGCAAGCAGCCAGGCGATGCCCAGTAAGATAATTCCATTGTTAACCCAGGGCGACCAGGGTCGATACTCTTCGCGATAGATTCCGGCGAGATTGTTGATACCGAGGGCAATCAGGATAAATCCACCCCAGCCATACAGGGTGAAGGCAACAAGCAAGCCCGCAATAATCATCAGCCCATTCCAGAAAACTTTCCAGCTTCTCTTTCCGATCTTTTGTGAAAAAAGCCAGTGGGAAAAAGCCGGGATGAGTGTGATGACAATGATCAGTGTTGCAATCAGGATGAACGTTTTTGTCCAGGCAAGGGGGCCGAACAGACGCCCTTCTTGTGCTTCGAGCATAAATACCGGCAGAAAGCTGACAATGGTGGTCATCAGCGCGGTAATTACAGCGGGACTAACTTCGGATGTTGCCCGGTAGATCGTTTCAAGAAGATCCTCATCCGGGTCTTTTTCGTCCATATGTTTCAACATATTTTCGGTGAGGATAATACCCATATCCACAACCACTCCGATTGAAATAGCGATGCCGGCCAGGGCTACAACATTGGCATCCACACCTACATACTTCATCATGATAAAACTCATCAAAACGGCCAGTGGCAGAAGCGCCGATATCACAAAAGAGGTTCTCAGGTGCATCACCATAATGATAATGACAATGATGGTGATCAGGATTTGCAGTGACAGAGCTTCCTCGAGGGTACCAAGTGTTTCATAGATCAGTCCGGTGCGATCATAGAAAGGCACAATGTTCACCTGCGATACCGTACCGTCGGCCAGTTCTTTGGATGGAAGGCCGGGTGCAATTCTTTCAATCTCTTCTTTAACATTGTTAATAACTTCAAGTGGATTCTCTCCAAATCGTGCCACAATTACACCTCCCACTGCATCCGCACCGGCTTTATCCAGGGCGCCACGGCGTTGGGCGGGGCCCAGCCCTACATGTGCCACATCCCTGATTCGAACCGGTATGTTGTCTACCGTAGCTACCACACTTTCTTCGAGATCTTCAACCGATTCGATATATCCAAGCCCCCGAACCAAATACTCTGCACGGTTCATTTCAATCGTGCGTGCACCCACATCGAGATTGCTTTTCCGAACGGCATCGGCTATCTGATTGACGTTCACTCCCGATTCCCGCATCGCCACAGGATCGATATCTACCTGGTACTCTTTTACAAAGCCGCCAATACTGGCTACTTCAGCCACTCCCTTCACACCTGATAATGCCAGCCGTACCTGGAAATCCTGGATAGATCGCAGCTCCTGAGGATCCCAGCCGCCTGTTGGATTTCCATCAGAGTCAATTCCTTCAAGTGTATACCAGAAAATCTGACCGAGGGCAGTTGCATCGGGTCCGAGTGCAGGCTGCACACCCTCAGGCAGTGTTCCGCCCGGCAGCGAACTCAATTTTTCAAGAATTCGCGACCGGCTCCAGTAGAATTCGATATCATCCTCAAAAATCACATTGATGGATGAAAAGCCGAACATTGAGTTACTCCGAACGGTACGCACACCGGGCAGACCCAGCAGCTGCGTGGTTAAAGGATAAGTAATCTGGTCTTCAATATCCTGCGGCGATCGTCCCTGCCATTCGGTAAAGACGATCTGTTGATTGTCACCGATATCGGGGATCGCATCCACCGGAACCGGATCGCGCGGGAGAAAATCGATATCCCAGTCGAACGGAGCGGTGGATATTCCCCATCCTGCCAGTGCCAGGAAAAGCAGCAGGGCGATGAGTTTGTTTTCGAGAAAAAAGCGAATGATTTTGTTTGTCATGATGACCCACCCCTTGTTCCCCTCCCTATCACGCCAAATGAAGCGTGACAAGGAGGGGAGACTTTGCAAAAGGGTTTTAAGTTGGTATTTGGTTTTATGGCCGTTAGAGTGTTGGGAAGGAAAAACTCCCCTCTCGAAAGGGGAAAGGTGAAATGAAAACAGCACAGCTGATTTTCATGAACGAGGGGTGTGTTCGCGGGGGTACTGTGCTCGTTGTTAGAATTAGTTCCAAATCAACGCTCCGAAACACCCCTCGTCCACGCGAACTACACGCGTGACCACTCCCCTCGAGGGGAGACTTTTTCCTTTCCAAAAATAGAAATGGCTAATTCAAAAACGTGTCGTATACGAGCCAGAGGGGTGGGTCGTGCTGGGTGAGCTGTTTGTTTTGGGAGGTGGATATCTGCTCGGAAGAGGTGATGAACGGGGTGAGATTCCCTGTTTCAGCAAGCATAATGGCGGCACCCGTGGATGATACGATCCAGTCAGCATCACTCAGTGCGCTTTCACTAATGTTGCAGGCGCAGATGAAACCCCAGTCGCAGTCGTGGTGATCTTGAGTATCTTCTTTTTTATCTTCTGATTCCGACTCACAGCAGCTGTGGTCATGCGCCATCTCGGTGGCAGTACCTTCCCGGTCAGCCAAACAGAATTCAACCAGATATTTGGCATGAAGACCTGAAGGAAGCAGGAACGCCACTAACAGCAAGAGTGCCGTAGATTTTGTAAACTGGTAATATGCTTTTTGAGAATTTTTCACAAACTAAGAATAACTTTTCATACGGAGAAACTCACGAAATCCAAAAATATTACACAATTGGATTGGTATTTTGCTAACAAAGCTGATCCGAAATCAAAAGTAAGTTGTATCAGGCGGACTGAATTTTATACGTACTCACAACTCATTTCAATCTTCATCTCAGGCATTAATAAAAAAAATTCAAATTTTGCGCATAGTAAAGTATATTCGATTGCTACCAAATCTTATTGTCTTGCTTTTTAAGTAAGTAAATTTTTGATGTCATCATGATCCACTCCTGATTTTATGGATAACCGGATACTTGCTAATAATATGGCAGACCTGTATCGCGAAGCTGCCCGGCGTTACAAATCGCTGCCTGCCTTTGCCACCAGGAAAAAAGAACAGGAATGGGATCCGATCTCTTACGAGGTTCTCTATGAACGCGGTCTGAATCTCGCTACCGGCCTGATCGAAATGGGAGTGGACGCACGTGAACATGTGGGTTTATTTGCCGATAACAGGTTTGAATGGATTCTGGCCGATTGTGCCGTACAGCTCTGCGGTGCGGCAGATGTACCCCGTGGCCGGGATATAACCGATGGTGAATTGGTTTATATCATCAACCATGCAGAAATCAGAGTTACGTTTGTAGAAAACGAAGCTCTGTTGAAACGAATCGATGGCCTGAGACCGGAATTACCGGAACTTCAAGAGATCATCCTGCTGGAATCAACGGCCGATACTCCTGAAGGCGTACATAAACTTGAAGATGTAATCAAGCTCGGTCAATCGCTCCGCAAACAAGGTGATACAAGTGCGGAAGAGCGAATAGCCGGAATTCAACCCGATGATCTTTTTACCCTGATATACACATCTGGCACCACCGGTAAACCCAAAGGTGTGATGCTTACGCATGCTAATATGATGTCGCAGGTGAAAGTAATTCCTATTGAACTCAACTGTACCGACCGCGTTCTCTCCATTTTACCCATTTGGCATATCTTTGAGCGGGTTTTTGAAGTATTTACCATTTCCTGTGGTGTATGTACCTACTACTCCAATATCAGATCTCTTGCCGACGACCTGAAAAATGTAGAACCAACGTTTATGGGATCAGCACCCCGGTTGTGGGAAAGCCTCTATCATAAAATTAGAAAAAGAGTTGGAGAATCGCACTGGATGAGGCAGCTTCTATTCCATACAGCCTACTTTTTGAGCCGGCAATATATGAACTCGCTCTATTTCCTTTCGGGAAGCGATTTGAAACTAAAGTCAGTATCAAAACTAAAACGAACACTACTATTGCCCTTACACGCACTTCGATGGATTCTGGTGCTTCCTGTCTACGGTTTTTTCAATGTGGCTGTGCTTGAGCCGGTTCGTCTGAGTGCAGGCGGTTCGCTGAAGGCAACCATTTCGGGTGGTGGTGCTCTTCCGGTTGAGATCGACCGATTCTTTAATTACATCGGCATACCGGTCCTTGAAGGATATGGAATGACCGAAACCTCGCCTGTTATCGCTGTTCGTGAAGAGGACGATATTGTCATCGGTACAGTTGGCCCGCTGGTGGATCACACCGAAGTAAGAATAGTGGATCTGGAGTCGGGTAAAACGATCTATCCGAATCCTGAACTTCCGGATAAAGGCAGAGGCCTGCGTGGTGAAATTCATGTAAAAGGCCCGCAGGTGATGAAAGGATATTTTAAAGATGACGAACTAACCGCCAAAACCATCCAGGGCGGTTGGCTGCGAACGGGCGATCTCGGCATGATCACCTTCAACGACTGCCTGAAAATTCTAGGGCGCTCAAAATCCACGGTTGTTTTGCTGAGCGGTGAAAACCTCGAGCCTGAGCCGATTGAAATGAGACTTACCCAGAGCGTTTATATCGATCACTGCATTCTCGTAGGCCAGGATAAAAAACATGTTGGTGCTCTTATCGTACCAAGCCTGGAAGGGTTCAAATATAATGGCATGCAGGTACCCACTCTCGAAGAACTTGCAAAAAATGAAAATGCACATAAAGTGATTCGTGCTGAAATCAAAAAAATGATTTCAGTTACTAACGGATTCAAGAGTTTCGAACTTGTGAAAGATTTCAGGCTTCTTTCCGAAGATTTTACAGTCGGGGATGAACTGACCAGCGTGTTCAAAATGAAGCGCCACATAATTCATGACAAATACTCAGGCCTGATTGAAGAAATGTATCAACAAGAATCTGCGGAGGTGACCTGATCATGGAATTTCCAACACAACTTCTCTACCCGATCGATCAGGTTTTGCTTGCCCTGATGATCTTTTCGATTATGTTTGGAATGGGTTCCAGCCTTACGGTCGATGATTTTAAAACAGTGGCCCGATATCCGAGGGGTATTTTGATAGGCTTTCTCTCACAGTTTGGACTGATGCCCTTGTTTGCATTCGGGCTGGCGATTGTTCTTGAACTTCCCCCGGCCTATGCCATTGCACTCATTTTGATCGGTTGTTTACCCGGAGGAACCACATCAAACATGTTTGCCTATTTCGCACGCGGTTCCGTTGCGCTGAGTATTGCCATGACAACTGCATCCACCGTAATGGCCCTGATGATGATGCCTCTGTTGCTGGAACTTTATACCGCCGGTTTCACCGAAGCTGTATCAGAGGAGATGATAGCGGCAGGGGCCGATGCGGAATTTGTGATTCCAACAGGAAATATCATCGCATCGCTGGTTCTGGTTTTGGTGCCTGTAGCCATGGGAATGTTTCTGCGGGCTAAATCGAGGGTTTGGGCCAAAACAGCAGAAGATACAGCCGGTTTTATGGGTATTATCGTGATCATTTATCTGATTGGGACCGCATTTGCCCGCCACAGCGGACTAATGCTTCAGACGCCGGGATCCATCTATATTGCCGCTATCTGTGTAGGCCTGCTTGGTTTTCTGTTTGGTTACTGGATGTCGTGGTTGTTTAGGCTTTCGCCTATTTTTCAGCGAGCTATTTCGCTGGAAACAGGCATCCAGAACGGACCTATTGCATTCGCAATAATTCTGCTCAGTTTTGCTGAACCGGTTCAGAGTCAGATGCTGTGGCTGGCCATACTCTACTCCACTTTTATCGTTATAACATCTTCGTTTATTACGCTCTATTATCGCAGGGTAGGTAAACTTGATTACGAAGTTTACAAAAACACATCGATCCATAACCGGCTTTTTGGTGAGGATTATGTGACCGGATATCCGGAAGGCTTTCTGCCAAAGCGAATCAAAAATGATCCAAGCCAGGGTTCAACACCTTCCCAGAAAAGAGATTGATTTTTTTGTTCGATCTCACTGCGGTTTCAGGATTAGCTCCTTTACATATATCCAGTCACCGAACGCAGAGTCGTCATCATTCCCTGCATTTGCAGCAATATTGATGATAACTTCTTCACCGGAACACTCCGGTGCCTGCCAGGTGAAATTCCAGCTCACTTTACGCTCACCGGTGGGTATGGTGCTTTCTCTTGTATGCTGAAGATATTTTATATCATCTGAGATGCCGGGAGTATACTTCAGGTGATCTCCATTCCAGGAGAATGAACCTGCCTGAGAGCCGTCCTCAAACCGGGTAGTGAGCTGAAACCCGCCGTTTCTGAGATGTTCACTCTCTACACTAACCGTTATATCATATTCTTCACCGGCTCTGAAAGCCACAGGAAATCCTTCTGCTGACAAACTTCCTCCATCCATATTCAGGTCGTAATCAAAATGGCAGGAGTGGCAGGTCTGTTCCCCGAAACCTCCGGTAAATGGTGCGTCAATTCTATCCGGATTCATATTTTCACCAAAAAATGATTCATTTAATGGCTTTGTCTCAGGCATAGATAACCCTGCAAGAAATGGAATTAGAATAATGATAAACAGTTTTACGGCTGAGTTCATAATCTTATATAAAAAAACCGGCCGGATATTATATTATCGGCCGGTTAGATATAGTACATGACTTCAGGATTTTTATTAATTCAAAACAAGCCTGACGATATGCCCGGTATCCGTTCCGAACCAGAGCGCTTGTGTTCGTTCATCATAGTCCATATGGCGAATGGAACCCTCAGCAGTTGGAATCTCAACAGAGGCTACGAACTCTTCAGCCTGTGTATCAAATGCAACGAGCTTATTTGGGCTGAGACCGGTTGCCGAGAACCACATTCTGTCTTTATGATCTTTAAGAGCGGCATAGGGGCGTGAAACATCTCCATCTGGCATTTCCCATTCGGTGACTTCACCGGTTGCCGGGTTGTATCGTCCAATGTAACCGGAGGAATAATCACCATACCAAACATGACCATCAGAAGTTACGTCCAGCCTGCGGGCGATAATCGATTCGCGAGGCAGCTCAATCATTTCCAGCTCATAGGTCTCCGGGTTCACAGTTGCAAGGTGATTGGTTCCCATAAAACAGATCCATGGCCGCTCCTGATCGGGAGCCATGCGGATGCCGTACGGGCGGGCTCGTTCAATGGGAACCGGAATAATTTCAGTCTCTCCGGTTGTCACGTTAAAATGTCCGATACCGTTACCGCCCTGTGCCGTAAACCAGATATTGCCATTGCTGTCGAATGCAAAGGTATGCGGATCACGGGCATAGTCGTCTTCCATCATATATTTAGTAATTTCACCGGTGGCTGCATCCATTTTGCCGATGTGACGGGCCCGGTTTCCGGCATACCAGATGGTGCCGTCACTTGCCACCACAACGGTGTGCGGACCTGCCCCATCCTCGAGGGGATGATAACCGAACTCTTCGGTTTCAGGATTGAAAAATCCGACATAATCATCCCTTTGGCCAGCAAAAAAGACGGTCCCGTCCGGCGCTACATAAGGATCGCGGGAACGGGTTTCGTCAAAAGGAACATTCCATTCATCTAAAGAAACAACGATTTCTGATGTACGATCAGTGAACGAAACTGAAGGATCATGGTCATTCTGGCCAGATACAACAATCAGCACGGATACCAGGAAAATGGAAAATAGTGTTTTCATAGCTGTTAGAAGTTATATTTATGATGTGTTGTGTCAAAGAAAAGACGACGGGTATGTTATCGGGCAATTTTTCAAGGATGAACCCATTGAGATAATTGGGATGTTCCATACCGACTCGTCTGATGACTCTCCCACACTTTTACATATGACACGACAGTAGTAAGTTACGGGATACCCAATAATTGATTTAAAACTTCAAAGAGTCAATAATTGGTATATTGATTTTTGTAAAAACTTATTCTGCAGAAATTTGGCTCTGAAAGAGATGCTTTGTCATAATTGATATTGATCAAATTAGAATGAACAATCCTTACTCATACAACAATAGACAAATCCTGTTTTTTCTTTCCCTTTTCTTTTTTACAGGGTCATTTTTATTTCTCAAACCCAATCTGCTGAAAAGTCAGGATATATCTTTTGAAGTGGAAGCTGGCGGACTTTGGTTTAGCCAAAATGATGTTCGGATTCCCAATAACGGCGGCACTGATTTCGATATGCTTGAACTCATCGGCAGAGATGCCATTCCTTATTACCGCTTACGGCTGAACCTTACCTATGGAGAACGACATACGATACGAGCACTCTTTGCTCCGATAAGCAAGATCGGAACCGGAGTTTTCAATGACGATATCTTTTTTGAAGAAACAACTTTTGAAGGAGATGTACCTGTCGATGGCATCTATCGCTTTAACACCTATCGGTTCACCTATCGTTACACCTTTTACAACCGGAATAACTGGACGTTTGGCGCGGGTGCAGCCGGCTTGATCCGCGATGCTAAAGTTGAACTGACCCAGCCCGACCGCTCCGACTCCAATTCAGATCTTGGATTTGTTCCCCTGATTCATATCTATGCAGAGAGATATTTCGGAAGTGCTGTTTCATTGGCTCTGGACGGAGAGACACTTGCCAGTCCGCAGGGACGTGCAACAGATGCCTCGCTTACACTCAACTTCCACCTGTCTGATAACTGGAGCCTCGATGCCGGGTATCGTGTTCTCGAAGGGGGAGCAGATGTTGATAAGGTTTATAACTTTGCATGGATCAACTTTGCCCGGATTGGTGCAAAGATACACTTTCGGTAATGATGCTTTAATTCAAAAATTTCTGAACCGGTATTAAGCCTTCTAAAACTAAAGCGCGAGATTTACCCGTTATTAATAATCAACCAACGGGAATGATGATTCCAAAACCCTTTTTAATTCAGATACTGTTTGCCGGTTTATCATCTTTCAAAGAATCATAGTGGTACAGTTTTACATGATTGGTTTTTAATACCCAAAATTTTAACGATATTATTTAAAAGTACTTTTTTACAATTTATATGTTGAAGTCAAAAAACAAGCGTCCTTTTCATAAGAAAGGGTTATCCTTTTTAAGGATTTTCGGTCGTTATTTTCTTTCTCGCTTCACATTATGTGGAAGCGCCTCCAGCGGGATCTTATCCAGACCAGGTAAAGCCCATTCACTCTATCTGACTACTTACATTTAAAATGGTTGAGATATAATTATGAATAACACTGAAGATGAGCACACGAGTGCAGGACGAATCTCTTCAGAATAAATGGGTACAGACCGAATGGAGTTGCTTGAAAAGCATTTTAGTTATTTTAAACCAACAAGTATTTAATTATTCTCAATAAAAGAAATCAACCTACAGCCAAAACATAATACGATATGAAAAAATCAGACAAACCGCTGCGTAGTGGATTAACCAGGAGACAATTTTTCAAAAATGCCACATTTGCTACCGGAGGCGGCCTGCTTCTGGGCTCTCTGCCGGCAGGAGCCAGTGCCTTTGCAGCAGGCAGCGATACCCTGCGTGTTGGCGTAGTGGGCTGTGGCGGGCGCGGCACCGGAGCGGCCAACCAGGCCCTTCAGGCCGATGAAGGTGTTAAAATTGTAGCCCTGGCCGATGCCTTCCGCAACAATGTGGACAACTGCTACGAAAACCTGAGCAATCGATGGGGAGAATCGGGTCGGCTGGATGTACCTGAAGAGCACAAATTCGACGGTTTTGATGCCTACAAGCATGTGATCGATCTCTCGGATGTAGTTCTTCTTTGCGCCACTCCGGGTTTCCGTCCCAAGCATTTTGAGTATGCCATTGCGCAGGGCAAACACGTATTTATGGAAAAGCCGGTTGCTACCGATACCGCCGGGGTTCATCGGGTACTGGAAGCCGGTAAACGCGCCAAAGAGAAAAACCTGAACGTTGTTGTAGGCCTTCAGCGCCGCTATCAGAATAATTACCGCGAGATTGTCGAACGTGTTCACAATGGGGAGCTGGGCAAGATCATATCCGGTCAGGTCTACTGGAATAGTGCCGGGGTGTGGGTGCGTGAGCGTCAGCCCGACCAGAGCGAAATGGAATATCAGATGCGCAACTGGTACTATTTTAACTGGCTGTGCGGGGATCATATCCTCGAGCAGCACATTCACCAGATTGATGTGGCCAACTGGTTTATTGGTGCTTACCCGGAGAGCGCGCAAGGCATGGGCGGGCGCGAGGTCCGCACCGGGCCGGATCACGGACACATCTATGACCATCACTTTGTGGAGTTTACCTATCCCGACGGGCAGGTGATCGCCAGCCAGTGCCGCCATCAGCCCAATACGATGTCGCGGGTAGATGAGGTATTCCAGACCCTGGAAGGCACTATTTATGTCAACGGCGGAGATACCGGGCAGCTGACAACCTGGAACGGGAACCGCCTCTATGATCATGATGGAGAAGAGGATCCCAACCCCTACCAGCAGGAGCATGATGAGCTCTTTGCCTCGATCCGCCGCGGAGAGGTGATCAGCGATACGGAGTTTGGCGCCAAGGCCACCCTGACGGCGATCATGGGACGGATGGCGACCTACACCGGTCAGGTTATATCCTGGGAGGATGCGATGAATTCCAAAGAGGTGCTGGTTCGCGATGATTTAGACTGGGACAGTGAGCCTCCGGTGGTGCCCGACGAAAATGGTAATTATCCTGTACCCAAGCCGGGTGTGACGCAGATTGTTTAAAATTCAGAATGGATATTTTTAAGCTTATTTTTGAACACGATCTGCGTTTGGATCAGCTCCGTGAGAGACATCTGGACCGTTCCACTCAGGAGGTATCGGCCAGTATCGAGGATTTCATGAAACCCGATCCTACCTACTCTAAATTTTACATTACGGGTACGGTGCTTGATCAGGAGTTGTTCTGGCTGAACGGTCTGAAAAAATTCGGGGATGTAACCGCTGCAATTTCTGAAGCGCTTGAAGGGTATAACCTTTTTTACGAAGGCAGGGTATTATCATTTGATCAAGCACTGGCAAATGTGAAGATCGGAGATGCACTTATTCTTTCAAAAAATAAGAGCCATTCCTGGAATACGGACTCCCTGAAGATCGATTCAGGGAGTAATGTAGGCCATAAAAAAGAAGAGTTGGCAGAGGTGCTTGAAGCCGATGACCTTGTTCTTTACAAAGAACATGCTCATCAGGGTTTTGATCTGCACCTCTTTTCCAGGGAAAATATATATCCTTCTCTTTTTTATCCGCTGCAGGCACTGGTCAGCTATGATTTCCGCTTTTTCAGCATCAACGGCCGGCGACTGCGCTCCGAGCGGCAGTTTTATTTCGAAACCTGGTCTCTCGAGCGTCCGCCTCACGGTGCGGAAGAAGTATTTGCCGGTACGCGGATCTGATAAAGCTCAGCACTTCAAAATTCACATTTCAGGAACGATTGCGCATGTACATCTCACCTTTCCGATGCGGAAAGTGGCTTTTTGAAGAGTAAATATTGCTCACCATTCCGATGTTGTTGATTCGCTCTTCAGCAAGCCGGTTTGAGGCCTCAATCGTGG
>SLGL01000245.1 GCA_007123785.1 Balneolaceae bacterium | reverse complement strand
AGGATGACCAACATTATGCCGGGAGTGTGATGGTCTATCCGAAGCCAGGACGTATTTCAAAGCTTCAGATTCCGGATGAATTAAAGGAAGATTCATTTTTTGAGGATCACACCCTGTATGCACCTTCGGAACACAAGGTGTCCGACCAGCGTGAAGGGTTTGGCAATCATTACGGCACCGTATTCTTTCATGGTAATGACCCTGAAAGAATGCGTGAACTTCTGCACCATTACCAGGATGTAGATTTTTATGCCTGATGTGTGTTTACTTGTTAACTGAGACCTAACAGGTTTTGCTCGTTATTTCAAAAATAATCAGCATACTCTGTTGAAAGGTGTCAGGCCTTTATCCGATAAATTAGTATTAATGACACCTGGTGTTATGACAATGATAAAATATCGGGCGATTAGAAAAGTTCCTTATCCAGTTCTCTTTTGATGCCAAGGCTACATGGGGAGGGGCACAAGCGAGACGCTTGCGATAACAGGTTTCAATGACAAAGTATAAGGTTATGGGTGTTCAAACGATTTAGTTATTGGTTCCGGGTGTATAAAAAAATGGATTGGCCAATCATAAAATGGCCTCCTTCAAATGAGTGGAGAGTTTATAGATTGACATATTATCCGATAATTTAAACTGGATATGACAAAGGTATTGTTCTCATTTTATGATACATTCAGCCACCATCTGATTCAATGAAATGTTACCCCGAACGGTTTTGGTATAATTTTTCAGAAATGTAATCAACGAAAATAAACTCAATTGGAAATTAGCAGTAACTCTATATCAGGAAACGTAAGCAAGAAGTTTTTTCAAACTCTTAAAGCATTCTCCGGCGCCAGCCCGCTCCTGGCCGAAGAACATAAGAAGAAGCTGCTGAGCAGCCTGGATCTGCTTACAGACAGTAAGGAGGGTGTTGAATTTTTATATAACCATATTAAGGAGCTTGTTGAAGCCGGTATTTTTAAGGATACCATGTGGGATGATCCTGCAAAACTGGTTCCGTCCCTTGTCGGGGGAACTCTGAAAGCAGGAGCCCAAACTACTATTATTGAAATTTTGAGCGAACTGCGAATGCTCGCGATCGCAAACGGTATCCTTACTTATAAAAAATACCCATCCGGGAAGGCCCGCACATTTTTGGATGAAGCGCTGGTCAATAACCTGGATCTTTTATTTCCGGCCAAAACAGAAGAGAACCGTACACTAAAAAAAGAAACGGTAAAAAAAATAGATGCTCTGTTCAAGTTTCTAACCACTCAAATCCCGATAGCAAATATTAAAGGACGGCTGGCAAAAGAGATTGAATTAATCTGTGTACAACGCCCTGTTGTTACCGATCGGGTTTTGGAAATGATCTCCACGATAAAAAATGAAATCCGGCTTTCAGCAGATCAGGCAGAGGATCAGCGATTACTCCATTATGTTGAAGCAGTCTATGCTCCTTCGGAGAAGGCCGGTGAATTAGATATTAATGAATACGATGCATACCTGAAAAAGGCGACAAGAAAAGAGATAGTAAAAGAGTGTGAAGAGCTCTCAGATACAATGCAAGAAACCGGCTTGTCTGTGAATTATCACGCTGTACTGCTCAGGCATATAGCCAACGAAGGAAGTCTGATTAAAGCGGCTTTGGGGTTGAATAATGTGGGAAAGGCAGAACTTGATAAGCATAAAAAATTTGTGAGCGAGGTGATTCGCACCGTTATCCATCCTGATACAGCCCGCTCCTGTTATGGGCTTGCCAGACTGCTTGAACGTTCGCTCCTTTCACATCAGCCCGTAAAAAGTGGATTGCAGCGAATTCTGGGCTTGAAAATGGATGACGATGTTGCAGAACTCATTAAAAAATCAAAACCGAAGAGCAGTTTAGAACCGAAATATATCCTGGTCGCAGATTGTCTCGGTATTCTGGGCCAGCCGCTTGGGGTAGGCCAGGGCTGGAATCCTACTTGTCAGTCGGCCAGGGGCATTAGTCTCTGGAGCAGCCATGCCCCCGGTAAATTGTTGCGGATGATCGAGAGTGCTGCAAAATCGAACACTCTTTGGATGCGGTTTGAAGGTAACCTGATTAAATCGGAGGAACTGACTCTTGGCCTTGCCAAAAAACTGGATTATAATTTGGATGCCGTATCTATTGTTTTGGTGCCACATCTCGACAAAATCTATAATGAAATGATGAAGAGGGCAGCAAACCGGGCCGATGATGCTCATAAATGGGTGAATCCGGCGATGTACGGTCATTGGATACCGACCGGTTTTATTTCCGCTTATGATTATCTGACCAACTCGATCAAGGATTATGAAAAATTTGTACGAACATTTTATATCACCCATCATCCCGACTATAATGGAGGACACGATCTGGCCTATCCCAATCCGGTGGGTATATTTCTGACCTCATCAACCGGTAAACTGATTGGTTTTCATGCTGTCTCGATCCTTCGGGTTCGTAAAGTAAAAGGGCAAGTTCGGGTATTTATTCTGAACCCGAATAACGAAGGGCGTCAGCGCTGGCAGGACAATATCAGGCCAACGGTAGCAGGTAACGGGGAGCGGCCGGGGGAATCCTCACTCCCATTTCACCAGTTTGCATCCAGGCTGTATGCATTTCATTTCAACCAGTCGGATCTGGACGATCTGGGCAGAGTTGATGAAACTGAATATCAAAAAGTATATGAACTGGCCAAAAATAGCTGGGGTGAATCGTACCAGTGGATGGAACCGGCAGGATATACATTTTGATACGATGATCGCTGGAATACAATTGTCCAAGGCTATCATAGAAACATTCATCTGAAATTCTAATTATATATTGTCAAAGAATGGTTCGGCACTCATCAAGAATTGAACTAAGTCTGTCTGCATTAAAACAGAATATTAATTTCATCCGAAAAAAAATTGGCCATGAGACTGAACTCTCTTCGGTTGTGAAGGCAGACGCATACGGGCATGGAATCAGTACTTTTGTTCCGATGGCAGAAAAGGCAGGGGTGAAGCATTTCTCTGTTGCATCCAGTTATGAAGCTTGGGAGGTAAACCAGGTCTGTAAAAACGAGAGTTCTATAATGATTATGGGCATACTTTATGATGAAGATTTGGAATGGGTGATTGGAAATGGAATTGAATTTTTTGTGTTTGATGTCTCCCGGCTGAAAGGGGCAAAGAAGGTGGCGGAAAGACTGGGCAAAAAAGCAGTAATACATCTTGAAGTGGAAACCGGCGGCAACAGAACGGGACTTGATGAGGCCGGGCTTTCATCAGCACTGAAATATTTGAAAAATAACAGTGACCACTTACAGTTTGAGGGATTTTGTACACATTTTGCGGGAATTGAGTCCCTGTCTAACCAGTTTCGGGTTGCCAAACAGCAGAAAAAGTTTGAAGAGATGTATAAACAGGTTCAAAACAGCGGTTATCTCCCGGAACTGAGGCATACCGCTTCTTCAGCCGCTGCACTTGTATTCCCGGATACAGTGATGGATATGGTACGTGTGGGAACGGCTCAGTTTGGAATGTGGCCCAGCCCGGATATCTATAATCTTCACTTACAGCAAACGGATAAAAACAGGGATGCTCCCTTAAAGCGTGTTCTGACCTGGAAAACGGATGTGATGCATATCAAAGAACTGAAGAAAGATGAATTCGTTGGATATGGAACCAGCTATCAGGCGCCTGAGGATATGAAAATTGCTATTTTACCAATTGGTTATAGTAATGGGTATCCAAGAGCGCTGTCAAACAGGGGCGAAGTTATTATTCGGGGAAGGAAGGCACCGGTAGTGGGTTTGATCAATATGAACGTATTTATGGTGGATGTTAGCCATATTAAAGATGCTTCTGTAGGTGATGAAGTCATTCTTATTGGGCGTCATAAAAACCATGTAATCAGTATTCGGTCATTTTCTGAGTTTAGCAATGCCATCAATAATGAACTGGTGAGCCGGCTGCCGGCAGCCATCCCCAGGGTTGCGGTAGCGTGAGACTTTCGGGTAAGTGATTGTTTGCAACAAAAAACAGGATGATATCCTATAAATGAGAGTTGGCAAAAACATCATCCGGTCACAGCTCCTGAAGTCGTTTTTCAATTTCCGTCCGTTTTTTTTCGAACCAGGATGGAAGCTTCAATTCCTATCCTAACCCGCATTTCGATTCACGCCTGTCCCGAACAAACCTGATATTTACAAAAAGGACATCCTCACTTAGATTTGAGTTTTAACTTTTAACCCAACCAGGGAGGACGTCATGATCCATTTAGGAATAGGCCTTCATTTTTATAATATGTTTAATTCTGTAATAAACGACAACGGAGTACTGGTTTAGCGGGCCGATTTTCGGCAGACGAGCAAGGCCTGAAAGAATGGTTTACCCGCCTCGAAAGAGTGAAAAGTTCTTTGCCTGTCCTGCGATGCAGGGCCTTTGCTGAGAAATCCGGTCTAACCAATTTTTGTATATGAAAAGTGATAACATGAAAAATATCTCTCACTTTTAAATGAAATCTATTTTGCAGCCACTAACTCGCCATTTTGCGGAACCTGAGTTAATTCCGGGGGTAGATTTTCGTATTAAGAAAAAAAAGAAAGCCCCGGCTTGTACTCTCAAACCGGGGCTATCAGCTATTCAGGTTAATGTTTGATTATAAAACAGGCCGTTCAGGGGCCAGTTCCCAGTGCTCCGGAGATCTCCAGAGGCTGGAGTGCAACAACTCTCTCATAAAGAGAAATTCTTTCGGAAGTTTGTCATAGAGCTTGCTGAAGAGTTCTTCATGGCTCAGTACCTCTTTTTTCCACGCTTCGCGGTCAACTGACATCAGCTTCTGGAAATCTTCCCGTGTAAAATTCTCCATTCCTTTCCAGTTGATGTCTTCGTAACGGGGCATCCATCCCAGCGGGCTTTCCACGGCGAAAGCTTTTCCACGCACTCGTCCTACAATCCACTGCAGAACCCGCATGTTTTGACCAAATCCGGGCCAGATAAATTTGCCCTCTTCATTTTTTCTGAACCAGTTAACTGAGAAAATTCGCGGTGCATTCGGCAGAGTTCTCCCTAACTGTAGCCAGTGGTTGAAGTAATCGGCCATGTGATAACCCGAGAAGGGGAGCATGGCAAACGGATCTCGCCGTACAGCCCCAATGTCGCCAAAAGCCGCAGCGGTCATTTCCGAGCCCATTGTGGCAGCGGCATACACACCGAAGTTCCAGTTAAAGCTCTGATAAACCAGGGGTACAGTGGTGCTTCGACGTCCGCCGAAAATAAATGCACTGATCGGCACACCGGCGGGATCTTCCCACTTTTCATCAATAGACGGGCAGTTTGCAGCCGGAGCTGTAAAACGTGCATTTGGGTGGGCAACATTTTCTCCCGATTCGGGATCATGCTCCTTCCGTTTCCAGTTAATAGTTCCGGGAGGGCACTCATGGCCGATCTCTTCCCACCATACATCCCCATCGGGGGTGACCCCCACATTGGTAAAGATGCTATCTGTGGCGATGCTTTCCATCGCATTTGGATTGGTATCGTAATTGGTACCTGGTGCCACACCAAAATATCCGGATTCGGGGTTGATCGCATTCAACTGACCTTTATCATCTTTTTTGATCCAGGCAATATCATCACCAACGGTGGTAATCTTCCAGCCATCAATCCCTTTGGGCGGTATCATCATTGCAAAATTGGTTTTACCACAGGCGCTTGGAAAGGCAGCGGCCACGTAGGTTTTCTCTTTTTGCGGAGATTCCACGCCTAAAATGAGCATGTGCTCGGCCAGCCAGCCCTCATCACGGGCCATCGTGGAGGCGATCCGCAGGGCAAGACATTTTTTACCAAGCAGTGCATTTCCGCCGTATCCGGAACCATAGGAGATAATGGATCTTTCTTCGGGGAAGTGGCAGATATATTTTGTATCGGGGTTGCAGGGCCAGGGCACATCTTCCTCACCAGGCTCAAGCGGAGCACCAATGGAGTGCAGGCATTTCACAAAATCGCCATTTCCCAATACATCCAGTACAGATTGTCCCATTCGGGTCATGATTCTCATATTCACCACTACATAGGGTGAATCGGTAATTTCGACACCAACTTTGGAAATGGGTGATCCGAGAGGCCCCATACTGAAAGGAATTACATACATTGTGCGGCCTTTCATAGCACCGTCAAAAAGCTTTCGCAGCTTCTTTTTCATCTCTCTTGGATCTTCCCAGTTATTGGTTGGGCCTGCATCACTCTTGCGAAGGCTGTTGATATAGGTACGGTCTTCAACACGGGCTACATCCGAAGGATCGGAAAACGCAGCGAAGCTGTTAGGTCGTTTTTCAGGATTCAGGCGGATAAAGGTTCCTGCATCAACCATTTCCTGGCAAAGACGGTCATACTCTTCTTGTGAACCATCACACCATACAGTATTTTCAGGTTTAGTGAGTTCTGCAGTTTCCTGTACCCATTTTAGCAATTCTTTATTTTTTGTGGGTGCTGAGTTCGTCATTTTTTTCTTGTTTATGTTATTGATTATTTATAACTCTCTGTCTGTCAATTTTATAGGTAATAAAAGATTAAACATTTTCCTGAGGCAAGAGGAGAGTAAGAGATTAAAAGTAATCCCCCGAATGTCCCCCAGCTATGTCCGGTTATGATTATTTTGACAGAACAATCTTTGTAGCGGTCTTTTAAATTGTTTGTAGGTTGTTTGAGACCCGCCAGGTTTTATTCAAAACTGGCAAATCCCACTTTTTTGTTTATTTGACTACGCAAGTAATCTCTGCAAAAAACAACAGATTTGGTATAGTGAAAACCCTGATCAGGATCCATCACAAGAAGAAGCAGGTACAATAAATATTGATGTTTACCCTCTTATAATATTTATTTTGAATTCTTAACATCCATTTCTAACATAGAAATATCATGAACATAATCCGTTTCTTTAATAGCACGAAAAAAAAGACAGGGCTGGCCCTGGGCGGGGGAGCCGCACTGGGTGCTGCACATATTGGTGTTTTAAAAGCATTTCGCGAAAAAAACCTGAAACCAGACTGTATTTCAGGAACAAGTATTGGTGCATTTGTGGCTTCTTATGTAGCTTTCGGAACCTCTGTTGACAAACTGGAAGAGATCGCACTGGATCTCGACTGGCTGGATGTTACTGCATTTAAGCTATCAAAAATGGGAATGCTCAGTAATCAACGTCTGGGCAAACGGATTCTTGAGGATCTCGGGAAAGTTAATATAGAGAATGCCAATATTCCATTGGCAATGATCGCAACCGATATTTCATCTGGTGAGAAAGTGGTATTGAAGGAAGGACCCCTTTACAAAGCTGTAATGGCCAGTACCTGCCTGCCAGGAATTTTTGTACCTGTTGAATGGGAAGAGAGGCTGTTGGTTGATGGCGGACTCAGCGAAAATGTTCCCATAAGCCCGCTTCGGGAAATGGGCGCTGAACGGATTATCGCTGTAGACCTGATCGCCAACCGAAAATACAAACGCCCGGAAAATATCGCTGACGTTCTCGTGAATACTCTTGGTATGGTTCAACATAAAATGCTCAATGAACATCGGGATGCTGACGGAGTGATGTGGATACAGCCAGAACTCAGTGCCTATAACATGGCTGATACCGGAACAGCCGAAAACCTGATTGAAGAAGGTTACAAAGCAACGCTATCAGTACTGGAGAAATAATACGCCGAATGTTGAAGGACAAATATGTTCTTGTTTTTTTGAAGAATCGAATTGCTTTCAATAAATTGCAAAATCGGGTCCATTTATTGTTGATCCTTTCGTTTCATTAATCATGATTGAATCAACCTGGCCTCTCAAGCGGATAACCAGACAAATTTGAAGAAGTAGATCAAAAAAAAAGTAATTATTCTTGGCAGACATTATAGATTTTGAAGTAAAAGACATCCGTTTTCCAACCAGCCGTACACTCGATGGTTCGGATGCGATGAATCCAGACCCCGATTATTCAGCGGCCTATCTCATCCTGAAAACCAATAAACCCGGCCTCGAAGGGCATGGACTTACATTCACAATCGGCAGGGGAAATGAACTTTGCTGTGCAGCAGTTAAACTTCTGGCCGAAAAGCTGATCGGCCGGTCCCTCGATGAAATTACTTCCGATTTGGGTGTATTCTGGTCGGAAATCACCGGCGACAGCCAGCTGAGGTGGCTTGGGCCGGAGAAAGGAGTGATCCATCTGGCAACCGGTGCAGTGGTGAACGCTGTGTGGGACCTCTACTCAAAACAGCAAGGTAAACCTCTTTGGCGGCTTTTGAGTGAGATGACACCGGATGAGATTGTTAGATGTATCGATTTCAGCTATATCAAAGATGCCATCAAACCGGAAGAAGCCCTGGACATGCTGGAGAATCAAGCATCCCGGAAGTCTGAACGGATGGAGAAGCTCGTTACTGATGGTTATCCGGCGTACACTACTTCGGTCGGATGGCTGGGGTATTCCGACGAAAAAATTAAACGGCTCTGCCGGGAAGCCGTGAATAACGGGTTTACTCATGTGAAGATGAAAGTGGGTTCCAATCTGGATGATGATCTCCGAAGGGCAGAAATCATCCGAAATGAAATCGGGGAAGAGCGATTTCTAATGATGGATGCCAATCAAAAATGGGGGGTGGAAGAGGCGATTCAGAATATGAAGGAGCTGAAACGGTTTAGTCCGCTCTGGATTGAAGAACCTACCAATCCTGATGATATTTTAGGGCACGCCCGCATTGCACAAGCGATTTCTCCGGTAAAAGTGGCCACTGGTGAACATTGCCACAACCGGGTGATGTTCAAACAGTTTTTGCAGGCCGGGGCGATGGATTATTGCCAGATAGACAGTTGTCGTGTGGGCGGGGTGAATGAACTGCTCGCTATACTGCTTATGGCAGCGAAGTTTAAAGTGCCGGTATGTCCGCATGCAGGCGGTGTGGGACTTTGCGAATACGTCCAGCACCTGTCGATGTTCGACTTTGTGACTGTTTCCGGTACGATGAATGGGCGTGTGATTGAGTATGTGGACCATCTGCATGAACATTTTATAACACCGGTTACCATTCGGAATGGATGCTACATTCCGCCAGCGGAGCCGGGTTACAGTATTGAAATGAAAACAGAGTCGCTGGCTGAGTACTCCTTTCCCGGTGGCGATGCCTGGAATGTAAATTCGGAATAACATGATTATTGATTCACATCAGCACTTCTGGAAATATAATCCGCGAACCCACGCATGGATTGATGATAAAATGAAGGTCATCAGGCGGGATTTTATGCCGGGTGACCTGAAGTCATTATTAGATAATCTTTCGATCTACGGATGCATCGCTGTTCAGGCCGACCAATCTGAAGAAGAGACGGAGTTTTTACTGAAACTCGCCAAACGGTATCCATTCATTAAAGCGGTAGTTGGCTGGATTGATTTGTGGGATGAAAAGCTTGAGGAACGGCTGGAAAAGTTTTCGGGAAGGCCGAAGCTGGCGGGATTCCGGCATATTCTTCAGTCCGAAGATCCGGAAAAAATGCTTGAACCGGTATTTCTCCGGGGAATGAAAACATTGCAAAAAAACGGCTATACCTACGATATTCTAATCTATCCGAAACACCTGGATGCTGCCATCGAACTGGTCAGGAGATGTCCGGACCAGAAATTTGTTGTTGATCACCTCGCCAAGCCAGATATTAAGAATCAGATTTTTGAAACTTGGGCAGAGAAAATGACCCAGCTTGCAAAATCGGAAAATGTCTGCTGTAAAGTTTCGGGTCTGGTCACAGAAGCCGACTGGAATCACTGGAAACCATCGGACCTGAAACCTTATCTCGATACTGTTTTTGAGATGTTCGGCACCCGGCGCCTGTTGTACGGTTCCGACTGGCCGGTGTGTCTGCTGGCCGGCTCTTACAAAGAAGTTTATTCTGTGGTAACAGACTACCTGAGTGATTTTGCAGCCGGTGAAAGGAAGGATGTGATGGGGGAGAATGCCGTTCGTTTTTATGGAATCAGTAATAACGAAAACCCCTGATAGTTCAATATATTGGATCTTCTTATGGTTCTGAAGTAACTCATGTAGTGTAGTAGTGTCAAGAATGAAGGTTCGCAAGAAACCCGTCCCGAATGTCGGGATTTCCTTGGCACCAATGGCAGTAAGAATGGAATTATGCAGCTTTTTTGAAGGAAAACATTGCGGGTTTTCCCGTTATTTGATCATTGACATCACAGTAGAGCCCTTTATAAAAAGGTGCCGCTGGCCGGTTGAATTTTTCAGTCTTTAAGGATAAAATCAAAACATACCTGAATCCTCTGCTAATGGATCTGAACATACAGGACAAAGTAATGATTGTAACCGGCGGTGCAAGCGGTATCGGGGAAGCGATATGCCGGGTACTTGCAGAGGAGGGAGCGATTCCGGTGATTGCAGATATGGATGAGGCAACTGGACTTCGGCTTGTGGCAGAACTTGAGAAGAGTGGGAGCCGTGCTTTCATGGCGGCACGAAAGCTGGAGTCGGAAGAGAGTTGCAAAAAATCGGTACAGGAAGTTTTAGACCATTTCGGGAGGATTGACGGGCTGTTCAATAATGCAGGTATTAATGACTCTGTAGGCCTTGAAAAAGGAAAAGCCGATCAGTTTAAGGATTCTTTGAGTAACAATATTCATCATTATTTTTTTATGGCACAGGCGTGTCTGCCAGAGTTAAAAAATTCCAAAGGCGTAATCGTAAACATCAGCAGCAAAACGGCCGTCACCGGGCAGGGAGGTACATCGGGCTACGCTGCATCGAAAGGGGCCCAACTGGCACTCACACGCGAATGGGCGGTTGAACTGCTGAAGTATGGTATCCGTGTAAATGCGATTATTCCGGCTGAAGTAATCACACCACAGTATGAAAGCTGGCTCGCCAAAAATTTTAAAGATCCTGAAAAAACCAGAAAAACCATCGAAGGCCGGGTGCCTTTGGGTAAGCGCTTCACCACTCCGCGTGAAATTGCCGATATGGCTGTCTTTCTTGCATCCGGCAAGGCCAGTCATATCACTGGTCAGCACTTCCATGTGGATGGAGGATATGTGCATTTGGACCGGGCTTTGGATGGATAATTTTATTTCGCATACATTGCATTTGCTAACTAACTGATCTCTACTATGACTGATTCCGGAAATTCACCATCGGAGAAAAGCGGACTTCGTGCCCCGCTTCTGCCTTTTATCCTGATAACGAGCCTCTTTTTCATGTGGGGTTTGGCCAACAATCTCACCGATACCCTTCTGTCGGCATTCAGACGGATCATGAGTATGTCCGATTTTGAAACCGCCTGGATTCAGTTCGCTTTTTATGGAGCCTATTTTTTACTCGCCCTGCCTGCAGCGATGTTCATTAAGCGGTTCACCTATAAGTCTGGTGTGCTTTTAGGCCTTGGGATGTACGTAGCAGGCGCGCTTCTCTTTTTCCCCGCAAGTATTGCAATGCAGTACGGATTTTTTCTGATGGCCCTGTTTATACTTGCAGGCGGCCTCTCTGTACTGGAAACAGCCTGTAATCCCTACATCATTGCAATGGGAGACCCTAAAACGGCAACCAGGCGGCTGAACCTGGCACAATCGTTTAACCCGATCGGATCCATTTCGGGAGTGATTATCAGTAAATTTTTTATCCTTTCTCACCTCGACATAGCAGATGCGGATGAGAGGGCTCTTATGACGCCGGAAGAACTGACTACTATTCAGCAGTTGGAGCTGAATGCGGTAATGGGCCCCTACGTTACTATCGGGTTTCTGCTTCTGATTTTGTGGATTATCATTGCGCGTACGAAGATGCCAAAAGCTTCGGATGAGACTCCCTCCATTAACCTCGGCCCGACACTGCGCAGGTTATTCAGAAACAAAAATTATGTGATGGGAGTGGTGGCTCAGTTCTTCTATGTAGGTGCCCAGATTTGTGTGTGGTCGTTTACCATCCGCTATGTGATGGTGGAGCTGGACCTTCGCGAAGCGGCCGCGTCAAACTACTACATTGCTGCGCTGGTGGTGTTCACTATTTTCCGGTTTATCAATACGTTTCTGATGAAATATTTCAGGCCGGAAAGTCTGCTGATATTCTCAGCATTTCTGGGTGTGTGTTCAACATTCCTGGTGATTACCGGCGGCGGCCTGGCCGGGGTTTATGCCCTTGTGGCAATCTCCGCGTTTATGTCGCTTATGTTCCCTACAATTTTCGGTCTGGCTTCGAAAGGGCTTGGACAGGATACGAAAATCGGAAGTTCTGGTCTGATTATGGCGATCGGCGGTGGTGCGGTTTTGCCTCCGCTCCAGGGACTCGTTTCCGATATGACCGGAAGCATCGGGATTTCATTTTGGGTTCCGCTGATCTGTTTTGTGATCATCGCTTTTTACGGATGGATCAGCAGGAATTATAACCGTGCAGAAACCTGATCTTTGATGATAGAAAATTCTGAACTGAAACGGTACTGTTTGGCGCTTGACCTGGTTGATGACCCGGAGCTGATCAGAGAATATGAACAGTTTCATCAAAAAGTGTGGCCTGAAATTGAAAAGAGCATCCGGGATGCCGGTGTCGTACAGATGGAGATTTACCGTATTGAAAACAGGCTTTTCATGATAATGGAAACAGACGAATCGTTCAGTTTTCAAAAAAAGGCCAAAATGGATGAAGAAAATCAGGTCGTACAGAGGTGGGAAGAGCTGATGAGTAAATATCAGCAGTCATTGCCGGGCTCCGCAGGCGGAGAAAAATGGAGGCTTATGAAAAAGATTTACACCCTTTCTGATCGGCTTTCGGCAGGAAATTGATTCAGTATAAAAAAAATCCCGACTCATTTCTGAACCGGGACTGATAAAAAATATACTGAATTTGATCAGTTAGATGATTAATCCAGTGCAAAGAGATCTTCATCAAGTGTTTCGATCGATTTGTTTTGAATGGCCTCTTTGGCTTTTACTGCAACAAGGGTTGCATTATAGCCCTGCTGGTAGCCCACCATAGCCGGATAGGGGCCATAGATGTTATTATCTATGAAAGAATCGAGTGAATAGAAGAGCGGTGTTTCAACATTCGGATCGTCCTCAAACGGATCCACATCCTGAGCATCGAGTTGGGTTGCATCCGCTACAAGTGCAATTCCAACTTCACCATGGAAACGGTCTCTGCGGGCATACACTTCCCAGCCAAGCATCGGGGCGTCCACTTCCTTAAACATCCATGCATGTTTGTCACGCAGAAGGATAGTACTGTCACTGCCGTAAAACATATCATAACGACCGTCGAATGACGTGGTAAGACTGCATGCGCAAACCATATGTACTCCACTTGGAAATTCAACAACAACCTGAACGTTGTCGGGCACATCGCGACCGTCTCTCCAGTATTGTATCTGGCCAAACCCTTGGATGGAAGAGGGCATTTCATTGAGATACCAGGAGGCCATATCGATATTGTGGGCACCAATTTCACCGATTAGACCAAGAGAAACATCCCCGTCGAGTCTCCAGTTTAGTTCATCAGCACGCTCCTGTGTTGCTGATGTACGTCGCCAGCTTGTTTTGTTGTGCCACTGAGAGCGAATATAGGTTGCCCGCCCGGTAGCACCGCTTCGGATAAACTGAAATACATCACGGTGTTGTGGGTTTACTCTGTACTGAAGTCCAACCTGGAAAATCTGGCGAGGGGCTTCTCTTGCAGCATCGGCAATCGCTTTGGCATCTTCAATGGATGATGCCATCGGGAATTCGCAGTAAACATGTTTTCCTGCTTCGAGGGCATCCACCACAACTTCACGATGTTTATGAGTGGGAGTGGCAACGATAATGGCAGGAATTTCAGGATCTTCGAGCATCTCACGATAATTTTCGAAGGTCTTTACATCGGAATAGGAACGCTCAGCCCTGGTTAGCATGATTGAAAATGTGTCGCTTATTCCGGCAATTTTTACCTTTGGGTTACGCTCAAGGGTAGAAGCAATCTGGCGACCCCACTCTCCGTAACCAATGATTCCAATTGGTACAACATCATCAGTATCGTTTTTTGTGTATCGTACGGCTTCAGCTTCTTTCAGAGCTTTACCTTGAATTTTTTCTCCGGCCATTAATGGTGCAAGAGAAGCAAGTGAAAATGTTTTCAGAAAATCTTTGCGGTTCAGTCCGCCTTTGCCATTCTTATTTTTTTTAGACATAGATAGTAGCTTTCGCTTAAGGTTGTAATGTAGTAGAACTCCGTAGACTTGTACACATTATATAAATTACAACAGGTAGTTCATATGTTAAAGAAAAACGTGTTTATACTTTTAAATAGTATAATCGTTGTCTATTGATTGTGTGAGATGGTATTACCATTCTTCAACAATATAAAATAGCTGAAAATTTTGTCATTTTTTGGGTGAATCAGTTGGTTTTCTGTGCCCGAAACAAGCATAGCTGTTGAATAGACATCAGCGAGAGTGGCATTTTTTGCAATGCAGGCAGTGAGCTGTGCTCCGTCTACCGGATATCCTGTTCTTGGGTCAATAATATGGCCGAGCAGTTTCCCGTCGGCTTCAAAGGCTTTTCCCCAGACTGCTGATACGGAGAGTGCTGAATTGTTCAGTTCAAACACTTTCAGTATCTCATCCTTCCCCTGGAAAGATGGATCGGGGTGTTTTATAGCAATTTTCCAGACCCATTCATCAGGCGGTTTTCCCCAGGCAATAACGCTGCTTGTGCCGCCGTGGATGAGGGCATGCTCAATTCCTGCTTCTTTTAGAATCAGGGCTGCCTGATCCAGTGCATAACCTTTTCCGATTCCGCCGGGATCGAACATTACTCCAGGTTTTTCAAACTGAACCGTATGCCTGGCTTTGTCAAGACGAACACGGTTCATTCCGGTGTGTTCCAGAGCCTCATCAATAGCGGATTGATCCGGAACTGAACCGGATTGTTTTACAAAACCCCAGGCTTTCATCAGGGGAGCGATCGTGGGGTCAAAAGCACCATCAGTTTCCTGAAATAAAAAAGAGACATTTTCCAAAAAGGAAAATGTCTCTGAATCAATTCGTACCGGCTCATAACCGGCCCTTGCATTAATTTGTGAGATTATGCTGTTTCGCTGATAAAAACTGAGCTTTTTCTCAATCCGTTCTATCTCACGAATAGCCTCCTCACCTGCTGCCCGCAAATGAACATTATTATCACCACACAGAACAAATTCAAACCGTGTGGCCATTGCGTTGCAGGCGAGTTGGACTCGATTCAATGATCAGGAAAGTTCGAGTGTTCCGTATGTAATCGGGTCGAACTCTGTTCCGCT
>SLGL01000314.1 GCA_007123785.1 Balneolaceae bacterium | reverse complement strand
CCATAAAGCGATAGTACCGGTTACGCAATTTCTGGATATAGCCTTTCTCCTGCCATTCTACCAGCCTTCGATTGTCGAATCCGGGAAAATGCTTTTCGATCTCCCGAACTGAGAAGACCGGAAACGCCTGCAAGGCTTCTTTGAATGTGAGAAAGGTCATAGTTTTTATTTCTATTTATTGTTAAAAATAACAATTTTTAGAAATATTTATGCGATGAATTTTTCGCTTTTAGTGCCATCAACAGCTGAAATATTCATGACCGTGGCATTGAAGTTAACAATACACCGGCAAGAGTCCTATTTCCTTGCGTAAGATGCCGTGTAGAAGTATTCTTGTTTGAAATTTTTCAAATTATCGGCAAAATTAATAAATATTGCCGATTTATAGTTTATGATACATCAGGAAGGTATAACTGCAGAATGGATAAAAAAAAAGGCAAATAAACTCAGAAATCAAAGAATGGAAAATCAACGAGCCGATGAGCAGGAAGTTGAACAAACTTAAGAAATCCAACCCGGAAGCATTTTACTACTGGTATCAGATTTACATATTGACCGCCTCGCATTGAATGTAATGCGTATCGCAGGTAAGAATACAGCGTGCTACTCAGAGGCGATGTGTGATACGATCCCTATTCGATCTATCCAAACTCCATCCTCCAGCTTTCCACCACCATCACCCATTCGCCAAACCCCAGACGCTGTAAGGCGGTTTGCTTCATTTCGGGCACGGCGCGGCCATCCAGTATCATCCGCACCGGCTCCATGACATTCGTTTTTTGTCAGAATGGGATCCTCCAGGAATTAAAAGCTGATCACGAATTGCTTCAAGCATCGGTTTTTTGCCGGGAAACATCCTTCCAGTCCCACTTTTTTTTTCACACAAAAAACAACAGACTGCTTACGATTTTTGATGGGCCTTAAGGATGGCGGTTGGGTAATGACAAACTGGCTTTGAGGTTGCTGATGGGCAGCTCCGTGGTACATGGCGGTCGTTAAAAGTCCCACGTAATAGTCGCGTTTCAGAAACTTCATCAAGTCATGTACAAAATAATCGAGAGGCAGCGTTTGAATTGTTGAGAATTCCGGAGGGATGATCAGGTAAAACTCTTTACGCAGTCTTGAGATACGGTTTTTCCTGAGCAGCCGTTGTGTCGTTTTTTTAGCTCATATCTGCGGAAGGGGCCTCATTTACACCCCTATTGCAATCAACAACTAAAAAGTATGCATCAAAAACAGGCGAAACAGTATTTTCAGCATATTGAAGAAAGCACGAATACTGTTTATCATCCATTCAAGTAAAAAAATGACCACTTCTTACTCATTGTGCAGGATATGAGCCAGGTCAGCAAGCTGAAATGACCGGAACATGGTTCTCATTCCTCCCGGGAATCTTTAATTTCAAGCCCGTCCAGTGAATATAGATGTTTGGGCAGCCGCTCGCCATCGCGATAATAAAACCAGGGGGCGCTATTCCTGTCTGCCTGAATAACCCCTCCGCAACCGCGATGGACAAGACCCGGCAACCCGGGCGGGATCAAATCAAAGTTGTGGCCTCCGCAAACAAGGCATCGGGGCGGTGCCGTACGAAAACGCATAAGCTTCTGAAGCACCTTCATTTCAATATACCAGGTTAAAAAAAAGTGATCGTCTTTCTTATCGACGGACCGGGCTTTCTCATCAAGCCGCTTCCATTCCTTCGGGTCCGGAAAGATTTCTGCCGGAGACACCTTCTCGCAATCATAGCAAAGGGCGCTGTTTCTGGGGATGCTGTAGCGGACGGACTCCTCGGAAAGATATTCGAACCGGCCCCATCCACCCATGGATGTCCCACTGAAATCGCAAACGGAACAGGTATAGAGGGTCGGAACAGGCATGATATTTGGATTGGGTTATTGTGCCGACGCGAACACGACCAAGCGCCCAGGCTCAAGCTCGAACGAAAGAGCGCACACGGACTGGAGTTCTGCCTCACCCCTCCTCTTACCGGATCGTTACCCGTCGCCGGTCCACCGCCAGCTTGTAGGCCTCTCCATTCTTCAAGGCGGTAAACGGTCCGGCATAGTCAAGCAGGGCGTTTCGGATTTTCCTGTTGAGCCGCGATATTTTTTCATTGAAACTGTTATCCCGGTAGTCGCAGAGCAGATCCACCGTTTTGCGGATCTGTTTCTTCTGAAGACTGACAAGATCGCTGTAGGCTTCGTAAATGTCGTTTTTATAGGATGCCAGATGCGACCGGTTGATCCCTGATTCTTCCTTCAGAAGCAGTTTGTACAACACATATTCAGCGGGATCCAGCCGGATGGTGAGCCCGAGTCCGGGAAAAATGAGTTCACGTCCGCATACCACCAGGTCCAGCTCCCGCTCATTCAGGAAATCCTTGTTGTCAAACATGGCGCTCCGGATCTGCTGAATCGATTTAAAAACGGATCTGAGCAAAACCGGATTGGCCTTTGAACGTTCGAAGTGTGCCATGCAAGAATCGCAGATATCGGCTCCCCGCAGCTTTATAATCACATCTTTTTTACAGGGACTGTGGTCGTTGATACATCCGACCGGTTGCTCGTGATGGATGTCAGCGAGGTGATTGTTTCCACGAAAAACGGTGAGATTAAGAATCAGGGACAGGACTTCAAACGCGACGGGATAGACGGGATTGCCGGGGACATACTCTTCCCAGTCGGTTACCTGTACAAAACCCGTATTCACCCTGGGGTCAAAATCGGAAAACCAGTTCAGCTCATTTTTGTTATAGACCAGGATGATGTGGATGGCATCCTGGTGAAGGGCCGTATTGGAATTCAGGACCAGTTTGAAGATCGTATCCCTGAGATATGGCCGGAAAGTTGTTTTTGCAGGCTTCGTTTCGTCGAGTATTTTGACCTGAAACGATGGCATGGACCTTTTATCCTGCACCTTCCAGTCGCGTATGCGCCCGAGTTTCTCTTCGGTGATCGGTTCCGACCATGAAACGATCCTCTCAGGACAATAAAAATCGAGATGAGTATTCAATTCAAGCAGGCTGAGAAGCTCCTCACGGATGGAATCGCCATCCTGATCCGGGAATACTTCAAAGAGATTGACAGCAAGCGGAAGATTCACTTTGTTCCGAAAAATGGGTTCATACCATTCGAAGAAGCCTGGCGGGTGCTATCATCCCGACTCCTCGCGTCTATTATTGCGAAACCTGCTCAATTTCATTTGCGGCAGGCAGTGGTTTCAACAGCAGTATAATAATTATTGCAATAACAGGGATGGTAAAACCAAAAATACCCCAGCCCAATTTGTTTCTGTTTTTCTTGCCTGCAACCGAAATGCAAACAAAAAGACCGACAATTCGGATGAAAGTTATCCAAAGCATGATTTCCGGTTCCATAGAATCTCCGTTAGGTGAATATGATATGGTTCAAAACTTCTTTATTCAGTTTATAACATGGTAAAGAAATCGGTTTATAACATGGTATACAGTCGGCTTATAACATGGTATACATTCGGCTTATAACATGGTAAAAAAACGGCAACAGGTTTATTACAGAGAGGATACAAGCACGTCAGCGTGTAAACTCACGATACATCCGTGTCACTTGTTCCGAATCACGTATCGGAAACACATAGCTGTGATTCCTTTTGTACATGATGGCAAAAAATCGGTCATAATGGACGAAAGTAAAGGCGACTCCGTCCCCATAGCCGATCACATGATCAATACCACTAAGATGCTCCCAGTGGAAAAATGAGAAAGTACGGACAGATCCGTTTGAACTGATCATTCGGATTTCCTGCTTTCGCCTGTCTATAACGAGGTGGCCCTGATCTTCAAGATGACCGCGAAACGAGGGCACTTGGCCGGAACGTTCACGGGCGTGGATCTCCGGGTTTGAATATGGAATCTGAATTTGTGCCAGAGAGGTATCCGAAAACAAATGGGCGATGCACAGTAATGCAACGAATTGCTTCAGGACCGTCCGAATGGAAAAATTGAGCATAATTTCAAGGAGTTAGTTTATTGACAGTATGACCTTTCCGATTAAATAGTTATCAGAAGATAAACCCTTTTCAGTCAATTGCAGGATCTTGCAAGCTTGCAATAGTACCCATCATTATGCAAGTAGGGGCATGTCTCATCATGGAGATACCGATCTTCTGGTCAAGTGTAACCCTCACCTAATACAACAGCCACAAAAAACTTCGTCCGGTTATCAATAACCCCCTCAACGAGATGCTAATCCGCACCCAGAACCGCTGGCTTCGGCTTGCGTTTTGCACCCCTTTTATAATTGCCCTCTATGTATCCCTATCGTAAATTGAATGATCCGCAGCAAAAATACCGGCAGGTTCACCAAAAGGAGAAGCCATGACTACACGTTTCCAGGAGAAGGTTCGATGTGCCGTATGTAACAAGAAGAGTACATTCACAATT
>SLGL01000460.1 GCA_007123785.1 Balneolaceae bacterium | reverse complement strand
GTCAACCACTCCAACAACATTGTATTTTAACCTGGTAAGCATAATTTTCAATGCATGTAATTGAAAATAATCATCTTCAACAATAAGTATGGAGTGTTGAGCAGTCATAAATAGTTCAAATATTTTATGTCAATTATTTTCGAACTATAAAAAGAATAAAGTAACAGCACTTTACATGGTTACAAGAAAGTGTTACAGATATCACAGGTTTTGTGACTTTCCTGTCGGTTATTATTTAGCCTGCCTGCGAGCCCGCTCAAAAAATCAAATATAAAAAGTGCGCCAAATCAAACTTATGAATCTGATTTTACCCTGAATTCTATGTGAGCAACTTTTTTGGTTATTCCATTCGATAACCAGGTTTTCATAATGAATCAAATCCGATTTGTAGTTGGCGAAAATATTAGCCCGGATATACAGCATACCGATCCCTTTAATTTTCTGGTGAGCTGTCTCTGTGGTGGCTTGAACAGGTCACCTCATGGTTCACCAATGGTTTGAAATGAAAGGATACGATCTGGATATATAATCTCTGTCAAAGTAATGAACCATGCGAAGAAATGAATATATTGGAAGTTACAGGAGTCGAACCGCGAAGCACTGCTTCGCAAGTGAACAGCCCGGCAACGACCTCAGCAGTATCTAAAGAAAAAGCCCCGACAAGAATCATATTCTTGCGGGGCTTCTGTTTTGGTGGAGGTGGCGGGAGTCGAACCCGCGTCCGAGATGGTAACCCATCAAGCGTCTACATGCTTAGCTGTTGATTAAGGTTTCGGGTAATGCAATGCTCAACAGCAAAGCAACATCACCCTATTCTGCATTAAGTTCTCCAGCCGCGCGGCAGACACGCACTTCGGAAAATCCTGTTTTAGTCGACGCTCCGGATGGTACTAACAGGCAAGCGCCCATTGGAACGGACTCATCAGTTTAAGCTGCGAGTCGGTATGAGTAATTGTTGTCAATTACATTTAAGTCCATGATGAATTTTTAACGAGATTCATCGGTCAAGCTCGGCATGCAACCTGTGAATGTACGCAACCCGTCGAATCCGGTACACCCCCAAAATTGAATTATTTTATCAGAATGTCAGTGAACTATTCATGGTATATTACCCACTCCCTTAAGATAACGAAAATTTATGCCAATGCGTATTCTTGGCGGAACGATTGTTTCTGTAGGAAAAGTTAAAAATAAGTATAACATTTCCCTGAAAAAAACGTGTAATAACATTTGAACACTAAGAGACATATCCATCCTATACTTGAAATTACAATATCTACTGTTCATTCCGATCTTTTTTCTGATTCTTGATTTCAGTTATGCTCAGCAAACTGCCTCGGTAAACGGCTACATAACCGACAGCCGAACCGGCGAAACCCTGCTCATGGCCAATATTGCTTTGATGGATATCAACCGGGGAACCTCTTCCAATACATACGGCTATTACACCATCACTAATATCGAACCGGGCACCTACACACTGGCAGCGAGTTACATCGGCTACCGGCGTTTTGAAACCGAGATCACCCTGGAGCCGGGACAGAATCTTCGGCTGAATATTGAACTGATTCCGGAAGGCGTTGAGATGGATGCACTGGTCGTGGAGGCAGATCGTGATCGTGAAGAGCAGCGGAACATCGGTACCATGCAGGTGGGTACCCAACTTATCAAAGATCTTCCATCGGTAATAGAGCCCGATGTATTTCGATCCGTCCAGCTTCTTCCCGGGGTAAAAGCAGCATCCGATTTTTCAAGCGGGCTCTACGTTCGGGGAGGAAGTCCTGATCAGACTCTCATCATGCTGGATGAAACGACTGTTTACAATCCCACCCACTTTTTTGGCTTTTTCTCTACCTTCAACCCCGATGCGGTAAAGGATGTACGCCTTTATAAAGGAGGTTATCCTGCTCAATATGGCGGCAGAATCGGCTCCGTTTTAACGGTTTACAACAAAGACGGCAACCGGGTTGAAACCCGCGGATCGGTAAGCCTGGGTTTACTGGCATCGCGTGCTTCCATTGAAGGCCCCTACAGCCGCGGTTCCTGGATGCTGGCTGTTAGAAGATCTACACTCGAGCCGGTTCTTGCGGTACTGAGGCAGTCGGCTGATAACGTCCCCGACCGTTTCTATTTTTACGATATCAATGGAAAACTGAACTTCGACGGTTCGGAAAACAACCGGTTTTCACTGGCCTTTTATTCCGGCAACGATAATGTTTCCATCCCCTTTCAGGATGATGCCAAAATCGGCCTTCAATACGGAAACCAGACTATGAGTGCACAGTGGAGGCGAATCTTCTCCGATAATATTTTCGGTTCCTTCACCTTCACCGGTTCGCGCTATTTTAATGAACCCCGGTTCGAAATTGCCGGAACCCCATTTCAGCGCAACAACGATATTTATGATTTCTCCTTTAAAGGCGACCTGGAGTACCTGCCCAATGAGAGGCACACCCTTTCGGCAGGTTTTTGGGGCGGCAATCTTACACTGCGCCTTCAGGACCGGTTTGACAATCAAAACACACTAACCAGCCGTATTCAGTCCCAGTACCTCTCTGCATATCTCCAGGAGGAATGGAAACCACACAGACAGTGGGTTTTTCAGGGAGGCCTTCGATTAAATACATTCAGTGAAGGCAGCTTCGTTCGGCTTGAACCGCGTATTTCTGCCGAATTCCGTCCTAACTCGAGAATTCGCCTGCAAGCAGCCTACGGACGATACAATCAGTTTCTCACACTCATCACAAACGAAGCCTTTTCCGGCTTTGATGTCTGGCTGACGACCGATAAGGGAGTCCCTCCTGCCTATGGCGATCAGTTTGTAGCGGGTGCTAAAACCGTTCCATTTGAAGGATATGGTTTGGATGTGGAAATCTATTACAGAACCATGCGCGATCTCTTCGAGCTGAATCCCTTCATCGGAGATGCAGCTGGCCTCGACTATAATGAACTGTTCCGCTTTGGCGAAGGATATGCGTACGGAGCAGAACTCTTTTTTGAGAAACAGACCGGAAACCTGACCGGCTTCATCGGATACACTTTTGGTATTACCCAGCGTAAATTCCCCGGATTTAATGAGCCAGTGCTTGATAATCCGGGCCAGGCAAGGTTCTATCCGCCAAAATACGACCGACGCCACGATGTAAACGTAGTAACATCCTACCAGATTACCAGTCGATGGAGTGCCCATGCGGTATTTAATTACGCCACCGGACAGGCATACACCGAGCCACAGGGACGAACACAAATCACTCACCTTCCCTGGGACAGCGGCATACGTGATCTGTTTGTGATCGAAAACCTCAATGCATCCCGGCTTCCGTCTTATCACCGGCTCGACCTTGCTTTAAGCAGAAGGGGAAGCTTTTTTAACCTCGGTAATGCCGAATGGCAATTTCAAGTGATTAATGCTTACTCCCGCCGAAATATCTGGTTTTACAACTACGATTTCGACGAAAACCCGGTTGAACGCCAGGATGTTACGCTGCTGCCGGTCATTCCATCCATTTCATACACTGTAAATTTTTAATAATGACATACAGAAAATTTTTATTACCATCTCTGCTGATTCTCATTTTTATGGGCTGCGATACCCTCAGCCAGGATGGTTACAATGAGTATGTTTATGTGGAAAGCTATGTAGTTGCCAACCGTGCTCTGCCGGAAATTCGCATCAGCACAACAAAACCCGTTCAGGATATATATCGTTTTTCGGATGCCGCATTAACCGGGGCAAATGTTCAGGTTATTCTTTTGGATGAGAACGGCAATGATGAAGAGGTTTTCAGTTACACCAGTTCAGGCCAGCCCGGTATTTACGTTCCTGAATCAAACACACATCGCGCACTTCCAAGGCGTACTTACAGACTGGATATAGATTTCGACTCTCGTCCTGAAGTTCTTCACGCCACAACTACTATACCCGATGATTTTGAGATTCTGAATGAAGTGCCGGAGACGCTGGTTTACCAGTCTGACGATCGTCTTGAGATTACAATCTCAGCTACTGAAAAAACCGATGGCCAGAATGTATTTGTATTCAGTGCTATTGCTTTGGAACCTTCACTTGAAACACTTACACCGTTTTACAGAGGGCTTGTGGATAACGAAGATGCCGAGATTGCGAATTTTCTGGTAAATTCGTCCGGACTGATCAATGAAGGTAATTTTGATGTGAATCCCGACGGAACCATCACCCTTCAGTTTCCATGGATTGGTGTCGCATTTTACGAAGATAATTTTGTAGTGGCCAATTCCATCGACAAAAACCTGCACGATCTTATTCGTTCACAGCAAGTCCAGCTTGGAGGAGGCACCACCCTTTCGCCCGGTGAAATCCCGAATGTAATTTTTAATGTAGATGGAGGTATCGGGGTGTTCGGCAGCCTGGCTTCTGATACGGTTAAAACATACTTCAGCCG
>SLGL01000401.1 GCA_007123785.1 Balneolaceae bacterium | reverse complement strand
AAGCGGGGCAACACTATTTTAGATAGTGACATTCTATTTCTCCCTTTCTCTATTTCATAAACGATGATAAGGTTTTTTACCCTTCGGCCTTGATTGGTGGAGGATTCGCATGGTTTTCATCAAAGCACGGGAGAAATCACATCATAGCCGAGAGATTTTGGTTACTGCCGCTTGCCCCGATTCCTTCGGGGGCGGCCCAAAAGTAACAAGACAAAACCAATAAAGGCTATTTGTTTAATTTTAAAGCCACACAGTGAAAAACTGTCATCGATAGCCCCTAATTTTGCCCCAAAGGCGGGCAACACCATTGAGGATGTGACAAATTCCGATTATTTGTAATGGACTTTGTAAAGCGCCCCCCTTCCATATGTCGTGCATTTGCGGCATAGGGAAGGGGCCGGGGGATGGGTCAGACAAATCTGTCATTGGTATTGAGTATCGAGTAGCAAGGGGGGAAACTTGCGCCATGACATTTTTTAAAACCCGCACTCCGCACCCACATTCCACCAAGTGTCCGGAATGGAAGAATTAATTTTTTTGTAAAAAATAGTAAGGGTATCCAAAAAATGTCCGGTATATAAGGGTGTAAATGGATAATAAATCAGAAATACCAATTAATCTGTTGCAGAATTGGCTGAATGGCGATTGCACCCACCGGGAAGCCAAGCTGGTTGAACGATGGCTTAAGCAAACTCCTGGAAATATCGATCTGTTAGAACATTTGGTCAGAACTGACATGGCTTCCTTTGCCGGTTTTGATCAGGATAAGTTGAAGTCAGAGATCCTGAAAAAGATTGAAGCAATGGATCCGGACTTCGGCAAACAGAAAAAAAAGCCGGAAAAGTACCATTTCTATTCTGATCAGCCAGGCAATCAATGGCAAAACTCCGGTGCTTTTTGGTGGCTTCGTGCAGCAGCAGCTATACTGGTTTTTATTTCAGCAGGGTTGTTTACTACTATGTATGAAGAAGTGGATACAACCGGTCAGGAAATTGTATTAAAGGAAGTGATTAGCCCATCACGTACAATTACCACATTGACACTTTCCGACGGTAGTATTGTTGAGCTGAATGCCAATAGCAGCTTGCGTTATCCCGATCCCTTTCCGCCGGATCAACGTGTCGTATACCTTGAAGGAGAGGCCTATTTCAATGTAGAAAGTGAATCAGATCGCACTTTTATAGTTCGTTCGGGCAGTTTAAAAACCACTGTACTGGGAACCGAATTTAATGTGAAATATATGAAGGAGCTGGATCGGGTAGATGTTGCACTCGTGGAAGGCAGTGTGTCAGTGGAACCTTCTGTTGGAAACCATCAGAAATCCGAGATTATACTGGAGCCCGATCAGTGGATCCGATATGCCGGCAGCGATGGATTGCTTGGGATTCAGAATGGAGTCGAAAATAGATTGTTATGGCGGGATGGAATTCTGGAGTTTGAAGAAAAAAACATGCTTGAAGTTGCTTCAACACTGGAGTACTGGTATGGTATTGATATAGAGGTTGAAGGCGAATCTGCTAAAGTTAAAGAAGTAACCGGAACATTCAGGGATGTCAGCCTCGAACATGTGCTTGAAACACTAAAATTTGTGGTCGGTATTGAATATGAAATGCAAACGAATTCGGATGAAGAAATTGATAAAGTGATGTTAAGAGTTCAGGAATAGTTTAAGTGATAAGATAAAGCACGAACAGTAGATATGGATTGGATTTTTTCTATTCCATGAACAGCTGTGAAATGCTTACAACAAACAAAAAAGCCCGGCTGATCTCGAAGTTGGCGCGACGAATCAGCCAGGCAGACATTAACAAGTAATCGCAACCTGTTAACCCTACATAATATGAAAAAAACAATACTGAGGAAACTGGGTAAGATGTCTCGTCTTTTACTCACTGGTATATTTATCGTATGTCTCTGCTCAAATATGATATACGCATCAGAATATGCAGAAGCACAGAATCTTAATGATGTTCACATCAAGGTAGATATGAATAATGCCGGCCTGGATCAGCTCATCGATCTGGTGGAAAATGAAACCGAATTTCGTTTTGTTTATCCGGCTTCATTGAAACAGGAAATTACAAGCTCTTTCAATTATGATGAAGACTCTATCAGTGTTGCAGAGCTGCTCACCCAAATTGCATCACAAACAGGTCTTTGGTTTCGTCAGCAAAGTTTTACAATTGCTGTAAATACCAAGAATGTATGGCCGCAGGCAACACTTAATGAGCTGATCAGTCCCGAAATTCTGTTTCAGCAAACGATTGCAGGTGTAATTACAGATGCTCAGTCCGGAGAGCCCATTCCGGGGGCAAATATTCTGGTTGAGGGTACTTCCGCCGGAACTATTACCGATATTGACGGGCAGTATGAATTAACCATCCCTGCCGATTTGGATGACGTAGTTATCGTTTTCTCTTTTGTTGGTTTTCAAACCCAGCGGGTAACCTACGAAGGGCAGGAGAGGATTGACATTGCTATGGAGCAGGATATCGGCCGGCTCGATGAAGTGATCGTTGTTGGATACGGAACGGTTGAACGTACCGATCTGACCGGCTCAGTCGAGCGTGTGACAAGTGAGCAGTTCAGAAGTCAAAACATGACTCAGATCACAGACATGCTTACCGGAACCATTGCAGGGTTTGCTGCCAATCAAAGTGCATCGCCGGCAGGAGGGAGCTCACTCGAGGTAAGAGGGCCAACATCGCTGCAGGCTGGAACCGAGCCGATGATTGTAATGGACGGAGCCATTTATAACGGAAGCCTGCGGGATATTAATCCCAACGATATTGAAACCATCGATATTCTGAAAGATGCAAGCTCTGCAGCAGTTTTCGGGGCCAAAGCTGCTTCCGGAGTCATCCTGATTACCACAACAAGGGGGGAAATCGGAAGGCCGGTTATTAATTATTCGTCTCAGGTAGGTGTTTCTCAGCCAACGAACGAACGCCGTCCGTTTGGACCGGATGAGTATATCCAGTTCAGGGCAGACTGGTTTCGAACCGTTTTCCCGGACCGGGATTTTCACTTTTATACCAATCCTGATGAACTGCCATCAGATGTATCTGTGAATGATTGGATGAGCATGGCCGATACACCGCTGGGAGATACAACAGATGAATATCTCAGAAGATTGGCATTTTTTGATATTGAACAGCGAAATTTCAAGCGGGGCCAGACAACAGACTGGTACGATGTAGTTGTGCGTAATGGCGTAAGACAAAATCATAATGTCAGTGTGTCTGGCGGATCAGATAATGCGCGATATTTTTGGTCAATTGGATACATAGATAATGAAGGCCTTCGGGTAGGTGAAGATTTTACAGCACTACGCTCAAGGTTAAATGTAGATTACGAGGTAGTGGATTGGTTGTCAGTAGGACTCAACGCCCAGTTTTCAGACAGAGATGAGGGTGGAGTTCCCGCGAATTGGAATATGTATGCCAATAGCCCCTACGGCCAGGTTTATACAGATGATGAAGGCTGGCTGACAAGGCTTGCACACGGTCATACCTTTAATCCTTTGATCAATCACTACAGAGATACGAGGGACAGAAGATTGCATACATTTTTTGGTAATTTTTATGCAGACATGCAGTTTCCGTTCAATATTGAGTATCAATTTTCATTTCAGCCGCGAATAGAGCATCACAGGGATATGTGGTTCCGATCAACAGACCCAAGTGTGGGAGGAGATCCCCGTGAAGATCAAAGCCAGGGATGGAGAGCAAGAAATACTCAATTCGAATGGATGATCGATAATCTTATTACCTGGAGAGAAGACTTTGGAGTTCATAGCTTCAACGTTACCCTCTTGCAGTCGGTAGAAGTAAATAACATCTGGAATGAGAGAATGGATAATCAAAACTTTTCACCCGGTGAGCAACTCGGGTTTCATGGAATCCAATTTGGGGATGGCCCTTCTGTTACATCCAATGATACGCGGGTTACAGGTGATGCCCTGATGGCACGATTAAACTACAGCCTTCTGGATCGGTATTTGATTACTGCTTCTGTCAGGCGTGATGGATATTCTGCTTTTGGCCAGGATCAGCCAAGGGCTACTTTCCCTGCGCTTGCATTTGCATGGCAAATTGGTGATGAAAGCTTTTTTGATATTGATTGGGTAAATCAATTCAAATTAAGGCTGTCCTGGGGAATTAATGGAAACCGGGATATCGGAGCCTATTCGGCACTGGCGCGGTTGGGTTCAAGACAATGGTATGATGGATCAAGTACCCGGGTAGGCTTGTTTAACACAACACTGGCAAATCCTAATTTACGATGGGAAAGAACAGAGTCGATTAATGTAGGAACCGATATTCATCTTTTGGATAATCGAATTACTCTGAATCTGGATTATTATAATGCAACCACTACAGATCTGCTGATGAACCGACGGCTCCCAAGCCTGACCGGTTT
>SLGL01000117.1 GCA_007123785.1 Balneolaceae bacterium | reverse complement strand
CTACGAATGAGCTTGAAGACGATACTTCACTGGATGACAAAGAGTACGTAAAACGATTGTCGCTTTTGATTGCTCCGGGATCATCCCTGGGTGGAGCCAGGCCAAAGGCAAGCGTCATTTCAGAAGATGGTCACTTATGGATCGCAAAATTTCCCAGTAAAAATGATGAATTCGATGTCGGAGCATGGGAGTTTTTGATCTATAAACTTGCACTGAAGTGTAAGGTCGATATGGCAAAATCAAGGGCTGAAAAGTTTTACTCCGATCAAACCACCTTTATGACGAAGCGTTTTGACAGAGATGAGAAGGGTAATCGGCATCATTTTTTCTCTGCGATGAGACTTCTTGGTTATCAGGATGGGGCGGACGCCCAGGCCGGGGTAAGCTATCTTGATCTTCTTGAACTCATCATCACCAGGGGCTCCAATGTTGATTACGATACAGAACAGCTCTGGAGACGAATTGTCTTTAACATTTTGGTTTCAAACACGGATGATCACTTACGTAACCACGGCTTTTTTCTGAAGAATCATGGACTTACACTTAGTCCGGCCTACGATATCAATCCAAATCCAAAAGGGTATGGTTTGAACCTGAATATTGATGAGAATGACAACCGCCTTGATACGAAAATTGCCCGAAGTGTCGCACCGTTATTCAGGCTGTCTGATGGTAAGGCCGGCGAGATCATAAATGAAATGAAGCATACAGTATCCGGCTGGAGAGCAGAAGCTGAAAAGTTACATATTTCAAGGGCAGAAATGGAGCGGATGGCACCTGTATTTATTCAATAGCCAAAAGTTGTCCTGGTGGTTTTTAGTACCATATATGATTAGCGCGATAGTAAAGATGGGGCTCATGATCGGATTATGAAATTGTATAGATGGATAGAAGCGCTTGTACTTATATAAATATATGCGATACGATCCATCTTAACACATCAGATTTACAACGCTCCGATAATTCAGATCGGAAGTATGATCGTTTTACTGTAAAGCTTTTCGAGGAGTTGAATTTCACCGAACATGGTCAGGATGATTTAACAACTTGTGTCAGGAAGGAGTTTATCAGGCATTCATTATGTCTGAATGAAGATCATCAAGTGAATCGCTGGCGATTGAAGAAATATTGAATATTGGTTAATAAATATAACACTATTTCCAGCCCAGTCATGGTCATTAGTGACCACAACTGATTGATGCCATTTACTTGTCAATTATGCGTTCAACTGTTTGTACTAATACACAAAGTGCGTCACTTGAATTTGAAACGGTTTTATAGTGAAAAATTTTACTTATAGCCACAAAACCCAATGAAAAACCATTTCTATCTATTCTCTACCGGGTATTTGCGTAAAATCAACAGAGAACAAACGTGTGTTGAAACCGAACGTTTCAACTTTTTCAACAAAGTTTGGTACTTTACGATTAATAAATAATTCCAATCTACAAGGACAACAGATATGATCATCGGAGTACCCAAAGAGATTAAAACACATGAAAACAGAGTATCGCTTCAGCCAGGGGGAGTGTTGCAGTTTATAAGAAACGGGCATGAAGTGCATTTACAAAAGGGGGCAGGAATCGGAAGCGGCTTTAATGATGAGATGTACAAAGAAAGTGGCGCAACTATCGTGGATGATCCGGATGAAATTTGGTCCGTGGCGGATATGATCCTGAAAGTGAAAGAACCCATTACCGAAGAATATCCCAAAATGAGAAAGGGACAGATCATCTTTACCTATTTTCATTTTGCTGCCAGCAGAGAACTCACCAAAGCGGTTGCGGATTCCAAATGTGTTGCAATTGCATATGAAACTGTTGAAAAAGCAGATGGCACGCTGCCTCTTTTGGTACCAATGAGCGAGGTGGCCGGGAGGATGGCTACCCAGGAAGGGGCAAAGTATCTGGAAAAGCCAACCGGTGGACGCGGTGTGCTGATGGGAGGAATTCCTGGTGTGCCCCCCGCAAATGTTATGATACTGGGAGGCGGAATTGTCGGCATCAATTCAGCTAAAGTTGCGGCGGGCATGGGTGCAAATACAACAATATTGGACCTAAGCATTCAGAGGCTCCGGTACCTGGATGATGTGATGCCTAAAAATGTACAGACAATCTATTCTTCGGAAAGTGCTATTCGTAATCTTTTGCCTCAAACGGACCTTGTGATAGGTGCTGTTCTGATTCCCGGTGCAAAAGCACCAAATCTCATAAGCCGGGAGATGCTCAGCCTGATGCGTTCCGGGACCGTAATGGTTGATGTAGCCATCGACCAGGGGGGATGCTTCGAAACTTCCAGGCCAACTACTCATGCAGATCCTATCTACATTATCGATGATGTTGTACATTACTGTGTTGCAAACATGCCGGGTGCTGTTCCTTTTACTTCAACTCTCGGGCTTACCAATGTTACTCTGCCATACGCCCTGCAAATAGCCAATAAAGGCTGGAGAAAAGCAATGAAAGAAGACCCGGAGCTTAAGATGGGCCTCAATATAGCCAACGGGAAGATCGTGTATAAGGATGTTGCCAGAGCATTTGACATGGAATACACATCTATCCAGGAAGTCTTTTGATCATTGACCGCTGACGTTTGATTCACTCTTACTTTTTTCCGCCGCTGGAAATATTGCTAAATTAATTTATAATTATTGGAGATCAGAAATAATTTGTAGCGTTTTTACCTTTTACAGCGTAACAGGTAGAAACGGGTATGTTTTGTCCGCTGCAGAATGAATCTGAATTTCAAATAAAATATATTTTTATGAATGGAAGCTCACGGATTAAAATTCCTGTCGGTTCACCGGTTTTATTACAGTATTCATTGAGTCCGTTGTCCGGTAAGAGTGCCTTCAGAAGTTCAGAAGGTATCAATTTCTTTAAAAACACAAATCAAAATGAACAGCAGTCAGCTAAAAGAACGATTAAATAACAGATCAGCAAAAGATATTCATATCCGGTCAGGCAGAATTAAAGCCAGGAAAGGCCACGCCGAAGAACTGTTCCTGATCCTGAAGGAAGCCGCTGAGCGAATGCAGACCTTGAATGGCAACATTCTATATCTTGTCAATGGTGAAACGGAAAACCGGGAGATGATCAACACATTTGAGCTTTGGGAAAGCAGGGAGCATCATAAACATTCATTGGCAAACAGCGAGATTATGCTGTTATTCACGAAAGCCCTGATGCTGGTGGAAACCACCGACCTGGATCACAAATAGCAGGTTAAGGACGATCTCTATAAATATACCGTGGAAGTAACCCGTCGGGTTAAGATGGTTCTGGACCATCACCTGGCGGGTATGTAACTGTACGGTACACTTGCCTTCGATGATTTTTCTAAAGGTCAAAGTGATCTTGACCTTCTGGCTGTAACAAAGAATGAACTGCCGGTTCAGACATTAAATTCTGATTATTGTGAAAACTATTCTGACTAAAACTCGCAGAATCGATTATTGTTTGATTGTATCACGGCTGATCAAGCCATATTTTGCTGGCATCAGTTTTCAGGTAAAACTTTACTTGAGTGAGAATCACTAACTACTGTACTAAGGGCAGGGCCATATTTAATTTATAGAATGCTTTTTTTTGATAAAATCAATGGAAATATAATCACTTCCTTATTCTGATTAACACTTTTTGGGGGATGAATAATGGATCAAAAACCAGACCGGTTTTCATATTTTGTGAGGTATCTTCAGGGTGCCAGTCTTTTTTTCTCGATTTTCGGTCTCTACTGGGCACTGGCGGGTACATTTGATCCGCTTGGAATATACGAAAGAGCGTTGGCTCAGAATTTTTGGCAAACAGATGTTCTGCCCGATGATGCAGCAGTAACATTCCGGTTTCTCCTGGGGCCGCTGGGTGCTACCTGTGCAGGATATTTTTTGATGCAGTTTTTTATTGCAACCTTTGCCTTTTCAAAACGGGAAAAATGGGGCTATTTTGCGGTTGTGATTCCCTTTCTTATCTGGTTTCTGACCGATTCGCTGGTCTGTTTAGTAATCGGTGCCTATTTTAACATCTATATCGTCAACATTCCCTGCCTGTTTATGATGCTGCCGGTGATTTTTTCCTACACCTACTTTCGTTGATAGTTTTTTTGAAGAAAAAACATTGCGGGTTTCCCCGTTATGTAATCGTTAGTATCACACTACTTCACTTAACAGGTAAGAAATGGAAATTTAGGGTTAACTCCTGTCTCTCAGTTCTGAAACTGAACATGATTGCACAATATCATTTCCGATAAAAAATTTGGTAAAGTACTGTTTAAATAATAGAATTGATCTCTATGAAAACGTTTAAAAAAATTCTGCTTGTTCTTCTGGGTGTCTTTTTAACACTCGCAGTAATTCTGATTGTGAATACCTTTCGATTGGGGCATACACAGATCGAACCGGGAGAATTGATGATTCTGGAAGATTGGGACCGGGACACTATG
>SLGL01000252.1 GCA_007123785.1 Balneolaceae bacterium | reverse complement strand
TAAAGTGAATAGTGAAACCTGCAAGCGTCCCCGACAGGCTTGTCGGGGTCCTGGCAGCGTTGAACAGTTTGTGGAGTCAGGCAGAAGTGAATAGTGAATAGTGAATAGTGAAAAGTTTGCATAGAGTAAAGCCGAATTCTGAAAAATGGAAACAGCATAGTGCTGTGTACAGAACGGGTGCGGCTTGCTGCTCCGGAACAAAACGTCAGGGATACTCCAACTCCGTTTCGAACATCCTTTTCACTTTTGCCTTTTCACTTTTCACTCTCATCACATTTGCCGCCTGTGAAGAACCCTTCAATCCCATACAGCATAATGACCAGTATCCTTTTTCCATCCACGGTTACCTGGACGCTTCACAGGATACCAACTGGGTGCGTATTACGGCCGTCCGCGACAGCCTGTTTCTGGAGGAACCTGCCCCCCTTGATGCCGTGGTCACTCTTGAACATATTGAAAGCGGTGAATCAGCCGTCATGAACGACTCACTCTTCCGGTACGAGGGCGGCTATTATGCCCATAATTATTGGACGGACATGAAACTTGAACCTGAACAGAGCTATAAACTTACAGTGCAGCGGTCGGATGGCGTAGAGAGCCTGGCAACCGTAACCCTGCCTCCGGACTATCCTCTCCCCCAAATCAGGCCTGGCAGATTTAATCGCGATACACTTATAGTTAATAATGTACAGCGCTTAGTAGATGTCCGGGTTCTGTACGATGTGTATTATCATTGGAGTGAATTAACTACATCGGAAGATGTCCTGCAAAAATTTACTTTCAAACAACAGGTAGAGACATTAAGCGACTTTCAGCACAATCAAAGACGTATTATGATCAATGTGCAATTTCATCTGGATGCGTTCCCCCTGATCCCGATCCGTCATACCATAAAGAAAAATGAAATTACAGTTTTTTCAGCCGGTCCAGATTGGATACATTTTTCAGATCTCGATGAAAACCTGATCTCCCTGCCGGAAGGAGCATCGAATATTGAGGGTGGCAGCGGATTCCTGATCGGAGTGATCAGTAAAACCATTCCCGGCTCGCAGCATCCGCCTTAGTCATCGTGAAATTAGTTGAGCAGTGAGTTTGGAGTATCAAGAAGAGAGACTGATACACTGTAAACTGCTGACATTTTATTAAAGAATCAATTACATTATTGGTTCAGGATTTCTTGTGGCTTGATTATTTTGAAACAAATAAAGTCCCCTCTTGAAAGGGGAAAAGTTAGTCAAAAACACGACTTGTCGTGATTTGTTGACTGACTAGGGGTGTGTTTACCAGGCTATGAAACGGGCTCAGAACACAAAAAAAATGAGTCTTTACTCAGAAACACACCCCTCGTTTGATAAATCATCCGCCGGCTTGCGGATCATTGTCTTCACATTTTACCCTCTTGAGAGGGGATACTGTTGCTATTATTTTAATTTACCTAAAAGAATTACTGTAGAGCCTTTTTTCGTTTGTGCGAATGCATTTTTAAACAAATTGCCATTTCAGGTAAGAAACTTTGCCCCCTGAGATGCACTGAACACGGGCTTTACCCCAAATTTTTTCTTCCCAAAAAACATCCATCCATTTATGACTCCATGAAAACATCACCCATTCAAATCCTCCTTTTCGTTTTTCTGTTTTTTTTGATTTCGGAATTTGAGTCTTCAGTGGCTCAAACCGGTCAGATTGCATCCGGACTGACCCATGCTCATGCCGGGCAGGATACCCTCCATCTCCGGTCAGACGAGCTGCGGCTGGTTCTTGTGAACAATGAAGCCTATGGCGAATTGCACCGGGCTGGTTATAATGGAATTTCGGAGCTATACCCGAAAGGCAGCGACCGAAATTTTTTCAGGCCGGACGTGGCCGGGATGAATTATGAATTTATCCTGAACGGTGACGCATCCACGTTTGATTATGACCTTTTTGAGCCCAGAGTCGCTCCGATGCAAATTTCACGCATTTCCGGGAACAAGGTTCTTCTGGAACAGCCAAGAACAGAGAACTGGCCGCTGCAAAGTGCGATTACCTTTGAACTGACCGGCAGCCTTGTGGAAATGACGTACGAAGGAATCCCCCTGGAGGATATCGGGGGAAAGTATGGGTATATCGGACTGTTTTTTGCATCCTATATCCGGGGACCGGAGGAGAAAGGCATCCATTTTATCGGACGGAACCGCTCTGATACGGAAAACTCAGAAGGTGAGTGGATCTATCATCTACCGTCAGCCCATGGTACGGATGCCAACCATCGCCCTGCCGGCAGTCAATGGGACCCGGAATTTGACGAGGATTTTCCGGTCAGGCTGGCTTCCGGGATTTCAGACCTCGAATATATCTATCCATTTTATTATGGCATCTCCGGAGACTATGTGCTGATCAAGATGTTTGAACGGCCAACAGAATATGATGAAATGCGCCTTGCTCAATCACCGACGGGCGGCGGACCCGAGAACCCTGCCTGGGATTTTCTCTACTTTAACAAAAATCCGGTTGCGGGGGAACCCTTCCGGTTTCGTGCTGCATTGGTTGTCAAAAAGTTTGAAGGAATCGATGATGTGATAGATCAGTACGAAAGGTGGTCGGGTGAAACCGTAACCGGCCACAGGTGATTTTAGTACTGGCGAGACAGATCTCCGGTTTTTTTTAAATCGGTATGTGTTAAGCGGGCTGAATTGACTTATTACGTCACATCGCAATGGAGCGCAGCGGAATGAAGTCGAGATGCTGAATGCCAAACCTTAAAACGAGTTCTCGACTTCGTTTGGTCGCATCCGCTCCGGCACTGCGAACTGACGGATATTATCCGCTAAACAGATACTTAAAACCTTGGAGGTCTTGTTAAAATGCACCTGATTATTGCATGCTTCCCCAAGAGTTAAAACTCTTGGAGGGTTCAGCCAATTACCCATAAATTACCAAATAAGTTTCCATTCATATCATGATTCAAAAAACAACATTTCTGATCCTTTTATTTTGCATCCTTTCCTCATCCGTTTCAATCATATACGGGCAATCAGAAGATGAAATAAGACGCGCATACCTTGATGAAATGCTGGAGCTTTTCAGGCCTCATCCTGACCCTGACATCCGGCCCAGAAATGTATTCGCCGGTTTTGAGCGTTTGAGTTTTCGCGATCACACCTGGTACGACTGGCTGGAACGCACCGGGGAGCTTCCGCCCGATTTTGGGGAAATGCAATCCAATCCATTTCTGCCAAACCCTCTTGTTCTTGATGAGGAAGGTGAACATATACCGGTGCAGACATCATCGCAATGGGAAGAGAAACGAAATGAAATAAAGGAGTACGCAAAACATTATTTCAGCGGAACATTCCCCGACCCGCCAGACAATATGGATATCCATCTGCTGGAAACGGAAACAGTAAACGGGGTCACAATCGATCGGGTGGAATTGAGATTTGGCCCGGATCACAGAGCCAGACTAAATCTTGAAGTGATGACTCCTCCCGGAGATGGCCCGTTTCCTGTGTTTATGTCGCAGTGGAATCACAGAGGCTGGGCACAGATTGCGGTGAGAAGAGGATATATCGGTTTGATCTACGCCGGAGCCGATGAAAAGGATGACACCCTGGAATACCAGGAGATCTATCCCGATTATGACTGGTCTGCATTAATGACCCGTGCCTGGGGCGCCCACAGAGCGGTGGATTACCTCTATACGCTCGATTCCGTCGACACGTCCAAAATAGCGATAACGGGCCATTCACGTCACGCACAAATGTCGCTGTTAGCCGCAGCTTTTGACAGCCGGATTACAGCATTCATCAGCAGCAGCGGCGGCACCGGAGGAGAAACACCCTACCGGTACACAGATGAGCGGTATGAACTGGAAACCATGGATCTGCTTCTCTCAATCCGGCCGCAGTGGTTCCATCCAAGACTCCGGTTCTTTGGAGGGAGGGAACACAAACTTCCCATAGACCAGAATTCAATCATGGCTTTGGTAGCACCGAATTCCCTGCTCCTCAGCACCTCGGTCAGGGAAGGGGGTGCGAATCACTGGGGTATCGAAGAGAACTACCGGTCCCTTAAAGAAGTCTATACATTTTTGGGAGCTGAAGACAAACTCGGAATTTTGTCCCGCGACGGAGGGCACGGCACTTCCTCACGGGATATTGAACGATTTTTAGACTGGCTCGATATTCAGTTCAACAGGAATTCCATTCCCTGGGAAAACAAACTGTTTTATGGTTATTCATTTGACAGGTGGAAAGAGCTAAGCAGCGAAAAGATTGACCCCTTTAATTTTCCAGTCGCCCCTGCTGATCAGCATTTGCTTACCAACAGTGAAGGAGCAGCCATTGAAACCCCGGAAGCATGGTTGCAAAATAGCAGGGAGATCAAAAATCAAATCCACTGGATACTTGGCGAGGAGCCGCCGGGAGTGCCTGCCAGCCCCATTGAAAACCTGAGCAATAATACGG
>SLGL01000359.1 GCA_007123785.1 Balneolaceae bacterium | reverse complement strand
CTGAACCTGATCACTATCATATTGTTTTGCCAGACGTGACAAAACATGACTGCCAATATTATGACTCATGTTACGCGACATGATTTTTGAAATTGCAGCCATTCGCGCTTCTTTAATAGCCCGCCTTTCGTTTTTCAAAATTTCCCATCTAACGAGAATATCGTTCAACAACGCAATTACTTCACCCGTACGTTTTTGAACATAGGGAGTTATTGAGTTGGTGTTACTAAGGCTTAGAAGTGGTTTTGCAGGAAACTGAAGCTCCAGCACGGCGCATTCGGGCGACGGAAAGTAAATTTCAGGGACACCCCCTGTCTCTTGATTCACATTTCTGTTATAGAGAGTAACTGCCCTGTGGATATCGATGTAGCAGCTGTTTTTTTTCGGTTCGAACCACCACAATCTATTTTTGAGCTCGGGCTTAACACAGCAATCTATCTTTTCCCAATTGTGTAAAGTGTGAAGATTATCAATCCAAAATTCGACCGGATTTTCAAAGTCTTCAAGTGAATTATATGAATCCAATATTGCGTTGTGTGTTCCACGGTTAAAAGCTGAATTGATTGTGTTCTGAATCGTATTGAAAGAACGATTGATATACTCCCTGACGAATTCTTTGGTGTCACTATCCGTGCAATAAATACCTAAATATCCTCTCAATACTCCGTTAAAAGTTTCAAGTCCATCAAAAATCGGATAGTACAGGATTTCGGGAAAGCCTTCGAAATCAAATGCCTGGACATACTTGATCCATTCATCATAGAACGAACTATATTCTATCAGATTTTCATTCTTAAATTTCTCCGGTATCTGATCGTAAATTTTCCCGTCTATATTGAGTTGAGGGGCTACTTGCTCACCTTTAGGTAATAATCTTCCCTGAAACGGTATATCATTTGGATTTAGTTGAGAAATATCTTTCGTAAAATTAATCTTTTGGAAAATGCCTCCTATGAAATTTCCCTCAACCTCCTCTCTACTGTTTACCGTAAAAACCGGATTACCAACTGAGTAAAAGAGATGATATACAGCCGTTATCAGTTCAAGTTTATTAGTGCGTTGAGAAGCCGGTATTTTAACTTCCCTTAGTATGGTTTTGTAATGTTCATCCAGTTGTTTAGATAGCGTAGTCGGCGGAATCTGATCTACTGTTTTATTAAAAACATCAATATTCTTCAAAATATTACCGAACTTGCCAGCATCATAACCCGGAAGAAAGTTGAAAATGTCACGGTATTTATGCGTGTTCGAGTCGTTTTCTTTCTGAGGTGTTCGATTGTAAACCACAAAGTCGAACGGAGCTACATTATGCCGTCCCGGATCAATACCAATTCGAATTTGGTCGGATGTATTTTCACCGCACTGATTTTGAATCAACTTCACTGCATCAGCCAGTGTAACATATGGCCTTCTCAGAGAAGCGAATTCTTGTAGCAGAAAGTCGTTTGCCTCGTCATACTTGCTCATATTTATCACCCCTTAGCCCAATTATATTTACAATATTTCTGATCACCAAACAGATCAAAAATAATACTGCTACCGGAAACAAAGTCATCCACCAGGCAGAAGACAGATAGTTTATGCCGTCTACAATCATCTTACCAAGTGATGGTACCGGTGGTTGTACACCCAATCCAAAAAAAGAAATCACAGCATCCAGTGCAATGATTTCCGGCAAAACAGCCAAAGATGCAATAACCACAGGTTTAAATACCCGCGGCATAATAACAAAATAGATCAGCTGCTTCGAAGAAAAACCATAAGATTGTGCTGCTTTTAAATAGCTTGTTTCTTTTAATCCTGTTACCACAGCCCTCGTATGCCTGGCCGGAGGTGCCCAGGCAAAAAGTACAAGTATCAGATAAGCGTTCACCAGTCCGGGGCCAGTGAGGCCAAGGAGTGCTATCAAGAAAATGATAAACGGGGTGGCATAGGCGTATGTAATAAGTGAAGAAATTATAAGATCGATAAAACTTCCACTGTAATAACCCGAAATAGCCCCTGCTGCCATGCCAACAACAAGTGAAACAACCCATGCAACAATTGCCAGCCAAAGTGACAACGATGCCCCCTGAAGTGTACGCTGTAAAATATCACGACCGAGCTCATCAGTCCCTCCTAAATGCGATAACCCGGGAGGAATGAATCTTTTGCTGAAATCGATTTCAGTTGTATCTGAGAAAAACTGGAAATACCAGCCTGCCGTTATAAGAAACAGTAAGAAGAATACTGAAAGTAACAAATATGTTCTCTGCTTCTTCATGATGCCTTACCTCTGCTATCTTTCAGATATTGATATATGGTCTCAATAAACATGTTAAAGATGATGTATGAAATAGAGGTAACGATCACAATACCCTGCAGCATCGGGTAATCACTCCTGATAACAGATTGATGAATTAGACGGCCAAGTCCCGGCAATGAAAACACATATTCAATTACGATTGAGCCCGCAAGTAAAGCTGCTGCAATATTTGATAGTTGTGCCAGCCATGGCAAATAAGATGATTTGAAAAGGATTCCAAACAATTGCTTTTTTGTAAACCCAAAACCCTTTGATGCAAGCAGATATGCCTTTCCTTTTATTTCTTCTACTTGCTGGAATAGAATTTGAGACAATACAGCAGATGGATATATCGACAATACAATGGCAGCTGTGGATATCTGACGAACTCTGATATCACTTATAAAAAAGAATACATTAAAATGAAACAGAATTATTCCGGCAATAATTGCAATGATAAGCCCGGGTATACTCACGAGAGAAGCATGCATAGCCTGAAGCGTTTTTCCTACGAAGGGGCGGCAAAAAAAAGATGTAAATGTTGATGCCACACTATAAATTACAGCTATAACCAGGGCAAAACCTGCATACAATAACGATGACACCATTGAAGGGAAAAGGTCGTTGCTGACAGGTCTGCGTGTGACAAACGATGTACCCAAATCCAAAGTAATTAAACCCTGAACGTACATTTTAAATTGTATCCAAAGAGAACGATCCAGACCAAGTTCACTTCTGAGAGCAGCTACCACCTCTTCGCTGACATTTACCCCCAACATAGATCTGACCGGGTCAGCCGGCAGCGCAGTAAACAGAAAAAAAGCTGTAATAATAATAAAGAAAAGAAGAAATAAGTTTTCTGAAATTGGGCGTAAGATATGCATAAGCGTGCATCAGATTTTTTTAATCGAAACGCACATCAGCCAGATTCCAGTGATTGTGTTGATTCACGCTAAAACCACTCACCTCGTTCTTCATCAGATACACATTATTTTGATGATAAAGCCATACCGCAGGAACTTCACTCAATGCCAGCTCCTCTATTTCATAATTTAAACGGTTTATCTCTTCCCTCTCCTTTAGTTCCGGCAGCATATCAATCATTCCATCAACCTCACTATTGGAGTAGGCATAGAGATTGGGATTTGGAAACTTTTCTGAGTGATAGGAATCGAGAATCAATTCCGGTGCACTAAATACCCACTCAGAGAACATTAAAAACATCTCCGGACGATCATTTCCCAGAAGTCTGGAAATCAGCGAGTTAAAATCCATTTGTTGGATTTGTACGTTTATGCCTGCTTTACTAAGGTCACTCTGTATCACCTGTCCCAACTGTTCGCTATTGGGTGCATCACTCACAAACAGAGTGATTGTATCACCTCCATACCCACTTTCTCTCAGCTCTTCACGGGCATCATCCGGGCTATAATTCAACCCTTCAGGCGGAGTATAATTCCTCATACCCGGCAAAACCGGACTGGCAGCGGTTTTGCCATAAGAATATATCAGGTTTTCCACGATACGATCTTTGTCAATTGCCAGCGCGATGGCTCTTCTCAGATTCACATCCGGAATTGCATCATTATTGATTCCAAGATAATGGATATTATAAGTAGTGGTGGTAAAAGAATGGAATTGTCCGGAATAATCTGTTCGAAGTTCATCATCTAGAAAGAATTCGGGAATTTGTGTTACCGGAATCTGCATCAGGGAAAATTGACCATTTCGAAATTGGGTAAGCCTAAGCTGTTGATTTTTCTCGACACGAAACAGTAGTTCTTCGACATTTCCGGAAGTTTCCTTCCAATAATCGGTATTTCTTTCGAGATATACCTCTGTAGAAGTTCTGTGGCTGAATTTGAAGGGGCCCGTGCCAATATGGATACTCTCTCCTATTTCACCCGGATTTGCTAAAGCCTCAGCAGGCATCACAGAAAGATAAGGGCTTGTAATTCGATAAATAAATGAAGGGTCGGACCGGGTAAGGCTCACACGGAACGTCATGTCATCTACTGCAGTGAATCCACTAATATCATCTGTTGCGTTGGCAACATACCTGTCAAATCCTTCAACAAGGCCGGTAAATACAAAGGAACCGAAGCCCCTTGCAAAATTTTCATAGCTCAGTTCAACGTCCTTCGCAGTAACCGAACGCCTGTTTTCAGGAG
>SLGL01000387.1 GCA_007123785.1 Balneolaceae bacterium | reverse complement strand
GATTCAATTTCATTTCTTATTCACAAATTTTCAGGATAATAGTCCATGGATTACTATAACCGGCCAGTTCACCGAACTGGTATTTTCGGGAAATATAATCCGTCAGATGTAGACAATACGTTTTCTTTTTGAACTGGATATTAAGGTAACATATCAATTACAAATTGGTTAATTTATCCGGGATTTAATTTCTTGGCTATTCAATGAATAAAACCACAACCGGGAACATAGCGTTAAAAGATATATTGGGTGTTGCTGGCAGCTATTATGAGCTGACCAAGCCCGGGATCACATTCACCGTTCTGGCAAGTATGCTGATCGGATTTTTGATGGGATCAGCCGCCGGGGTGGATATGGTACTTATGATTCATGCCATCCTCGGCACCTATCTGATTGCCGCAGGTACAGCTGCCCATAATATGTTTATGGAGCGCGATCTCGACGGACTGATGAAACGCACCAGCAAACGTCCCCTGCCTGCCTATAAAATATCAGCTCAACAAAGTGTTGTTTTTTCGATGACACTGATTATTGCCGGCCTCTTATACCTTCTTCTGATGGTAAATATTGTGGCTGGATTGGTTTCCCTGGCAACAACCATCATCTACCTTTTTGCCTACACCCCTTTAAAACGGATTTCAGCGCTTAACGTTTTTGTGGGGGCAATTCCTGGCGCACTTCCAGTCGTTGGAGGCTGGGCAGCAGCTACTGGTACCGTTTTTGAGCACGGGATGTGGATTCTTTTCGGCATTATCTACTGCTGGCAGATCCCGCACGTAATTTCTATTGCCTGGGTCTGTAAGGACGATTATGAACACGCTGGTTTTAAAATGCTGCCAAAAAATGACCGTAACGGATACCTGGCAGCACTCTGGGCACTCATTCCATTGCTTATACTCTTCCCTACTGTTTATAAATTGTTCGTAATGGGACTTGTTGACTGGCTCTACCTCGGCGGTTCTCTGCTTACTACACTCGGTTTTTTATATTATGGCATCCGTTTCACCTTAGCTCGTACCAAAGAAACCGCCCGTCCGCTTATGTTTGCCTCCTTTGTGTATCTTCCGCTGATCTGGATTTTTATCTTTGCAGACTGGATGATATTGTAAATTTTTCGGGAATTATATGAGTAGCAGATATTAAATAATAAGATTTTGCCCAAATCACTGGTGACCGGAGTACATCCCGACAAGCATTCTCTTTTGATGAATACAAAAATTATTCGTCCTGAGGAAGAACGTATCCCGGTGGAATGAGACGGAATCCGTGATAAATAAGAACTTGTTGCTGTGCCTACACTTTATAGTGTTACCAAAGAAGCCGGACTCAGGCCCAGTGAAGTCAACTGGCCCTGAACCCAACAGTCATTAACCACAATAATCAATCCAGAACACTCATCAACTGTAAAATCTCCCGTAAAACTTCTCCTTCCGCCTCTTCAAAGCCCAGTCCCAAAAGCCAGGCTGCCGTTGGTGCAACGGAACGGTTGTCGATAATATCAAGTTCAACTCCCGCGCGTATGCCCCGCCCAGATGCCACAAACAGGGTGTTCATCTGGGTGAAATCCGAAGAAAAACCGTGGTGGCCCGCACTAAATCCGGCATCGCGGCTGTTGGCAATTACATCCTCTCCCTGCAGCGAAGATGAAAGTGCATATCCGGGAAAAGAGAAAAGAGCCAATTCACCAGATTGATCACTTTCAGATGGATGGGGTAGTCCATGCTCTTTATATTCATCAGGAGTAAGCACTTTATAGATACCTTCCAACCCGCTAAACAACTCTTTGACACGTTCCAAAGTTTGCTGATCTTCCGGATCATCCAGATAAATCATTGCAAAACCGCCATTTGCCACAGCCTGTGCTTTTCCGCCAAGAATCTGATCATCCTCAGTTATTTCGAGCAAGCCATTCTGCGCGAGCAGCAGGTTCGGGAGAATGGTTTTTGGTGTATTGGTGAATCCGTGGTCGGAAACGATAAAAATGGTGGTCTGATCACGAATTCCAGAATGGTCAAGGGCATCGAGGAGATCACGGATCTGATAGTCTGCAAGCGCCATTGCTGTATAACCCGGCTTGGTATTCACGCCAATTCGGTGATGGGTACTGTCTACATGCAGAAGGTGGAGAAGAAGAATGTTCGGCATCCTGTTTTCGATCAGGTGAATGGCTGTTTTTACCCATATAGCATCACGTCCCGGGCTGCTGTGCTGCCAGAGTGCAAATGTTGTCATATCGTCCAGAATATCAGCTTCGTAAATTTCCCATCGAAGGTCATCCGTCATATTTCCAACATTATCAGGTGCGTCGGGAAAACTGTCGTGCAGAGTACCGGCATTTCGTGTCACCGGCCAGTTTACTTCGGCAGTGGATAATCCGGCATCGTAAGCCAGGTCATAGAGTGTTTTAGATGGAGTAAGTTCATCTTTATCTTTTCGGGGGTTAACCCGCACGGGCAGCCTTCCACCGGTTCGTTCCAGTTTTCCGTTGTAAAGCACATGATGTTTCGATGCATCAACCCCTGTTACCAATGTGGTGTGGTTTGGCCAGGTCAGAGTTGGGTTTGACGGACGCATTCCACTCGACCAGGCTCCAGCACGGGCAAGAGAACGAATGGTAGGTATCGAAACTTTTTTATCCCATAAAGCATCAGCCGGGAATCCGTCAATGCTGATAATCACCACATATTGGTCATCATTCAGCGCGGGTATTTCCGGCTCAACTGTGTGCAGGATATCAAAAATTGTGTATCCCAAAATCAACAGCAGAAACTTGTTCATTATATCCCTCCAATACGAAAATTTTTGATTTCCGTTTTATATTAATCAAACTTTGAAGCTAAATTAATTGCCAACAATTATCTATAAAAATTTTAATAAATTCGATGACTCCAGAGTCAAAAATTTCATTACAATAAAATTGATTCGGATTCATCTTCGATAAATGCCAAAACGACAAGAATCAATCAATTCTTTAGCAACATGTCAACCTAAACCTGTCGGGTTTGATAGCTCAAAATCTTATTTTATGGGATCGAATCCTTCAAAACCCGACAGATTCCAACCGAAAGTATAGAAATGACACGACATTAGTAAATCTGCCATTAAACCATAAATTTATGATGAAGTTTACATCCAATCCCCTGCTTATATTCATCATTTTAGCCATTTCAGCTTGTACAGATGAAACGAATGAATATCTTGAGACAGGATTTCCCTTCGAAGAAATTACTATCGATGAGCTTCGGGAAGGATATGAAAATCATTTATTTACAATACGCGATGTTACCGAAGCCTATCTCGAACGAATTGAGTATCTCGATCGCAGCGGCCCGCAATTGAATGCTTACATTTATGTCAATCAACAGGCTGTTCAGGATGCAGATAAACTGGATAGAGAACTGCAAAACGGAACAATCAGAGGCCCCCTGCACGGCATCCCCATAGTATTGAAAGATAACATCGACACTGCCAACATGCCTACTACAGCAGGATCTAAGTTTATGGATGGGAGTATTCCGCCTCAAGACGCATTTATTGTCGATAAACTACGAGAACAAGGAGCCGTTATTCTGGGTAAAGCCAATCTGAGTGAATGGGCAAATTTCCACAGCAGTTTCTCCTCAAGCGGCTGGAGCGGACTGGGCGGACAAACCAAAAACCCTTATCAGCTTTCCCGGAATCCATGTGGATCAAGTTCAGGTTCCGGGACGGCGGCATCAGCCAATCTTGCGGCTGTAACAATTGGTACCGAAACAAACGGATCGATTGTGTGCCCTTCCAATGCCACCGGTGTGGTAGGGCTGAAACCTACCGTGGGTTTGTGGAGCCGAAGCGGTATTATCCCAATCTCCTATTCCACCGATACCGCCGGGCCTATGACCCGTACCGTTCGCGATGCGGCTATTCTGCTGGGGGCTCTTGCCGGTACCGATGATCGCGATGAACTCACCGCCGGGAGCGATGCAAACCGCCATGAAGATTACACGCAGTTTCTGAATGAAAACGGACTGGAGGGGAAACGGATTGGATTTTACACCTCCCCGATTGGAAATTATTTCCGCGTGGATTCTCTGATGAATGAAGCAGTACGCTATATTGAAAGCCAGGGGGCTGAAATTATCGAAATCGAGGAAATATCATCCGAAGATATCGGGGGAGAATCTTTTCAGGTTTTGCTGTATGAATTTAAAGATGGATTAAACCGTTATTTTGAATCACTGGGTGAGGATTCTCCTGTGGAAAGCATTGAGCACCTTGCAGAGCTCACACGTAACGATCCTGAGGAAACCGAAAGATACAACCGAAGCCTAATTTTCAGGGCAGCTCATAAAGGCAATTTGGAATCGGAGGAGTATCAAAATGCACTGGAACGTATGTTGAGATACAGCCGCGAGGAAGGAATAGACCGGGTGATGGATGAGCACGATCTGGATGCGATCATCTCCCCCACCGGTTCTCCCGCAT
>SLGL01000276.1 GCA_007123785.1 Balneolaceae bacterium | reverse complement strand
TCAGATATAATGAGAGCGATATTTTTTAATAATGAGATCGTTTTCATTCAATTGCAAGATTAGGATAAGTGTACGGTGTTAAGAAAACATAAAGCTGATATTAAATTGCTGAGTAATCGCCATTACAGAAAATCGATGAATGGCTTATCCTGCACAGTCTGATCCCATGGAAATTTAAGAAGCAACCATCTGCATACATCCTGAACCAGAAAACAAAACAGCACATCAATTTAAAATGGACAGTCAGTATTTGCTCCTCCTTCAGAAAAAAACAATATCAACCTGATTGCTTCAACAATTGTTTATATTTTAACAGGCTAAACAAAATTCAGTATTGCCTTGATCGACATTCCCAAAAAACACGCAGAACTTTTTACAACAATTGGAAAATGTGCAGAATCCATTAACCAGCAGGTATATGTGGTTGGAGGTTATGTACGGGATTACTATCTGGACAACCGTAGTCCCGACATCACGGATATCGATTTTGTTACGGTGGGTTCCGGTATTCTGCTTGCCCGAACAGTAGCAGAAACACTAAAAACAAAAAAAATATCTGTTTTTAAACAGTTTGGTACTGCACAGGTCAAATACAAAGATCTTGATCTTGAATTTGTTGGAGCGCGAAAGGAAAGCTATCGGCGCGATTCCCGCAAACCGATTGTTGAAGACGGAACGCTGGAGGATGATCAGCTTCGGCGCGATCTTACCATCAACGCGCTGTCTTGGTGTCTGAATCCAGGCTCATTCGGGGTATTGCACGATCCCTTCGGTGGTATTCAGGACCTTCAGAATAAAATAGTGCGCACTCCTATCGACCCTGAAAAAACGTTTGACGATGACCCGCTACGCATGTTGCGGGCCGTTCGTTTTGCCACACAGATCCGGTTTACTATTGATCCGAAAACGATGGAAGCTATCAAGACAATGGCACCCCGGCTTTCGATTATTTCGAAAGAAAGAATTATTGAGGAGGTGAATAAAATTGTAATGACACCAAAACCTTCGTCGGGTTTTGCACTCCTGTTGAAATCGAGCCTTCTCAAACAGTTTTTTCCGGAAATGGTAAGGCTGATAGGTGTTGAAGAAAAAAACGGGCAGCGGCACAAAGACAATTTTTGGCACACGCTTGAAGTGCTTGACAATGTAGCGTCAGTTAGTGAAAATCTCTGGCTCAGGTGGGCGGCAATTATGCACGATATTGCCAAACCGCCTACCAAAAAGTTTATAAAAGGGGTAGGCTGGACCTTTCACGGTCACGATGCAATCGGGGCTAAGTGGGTGCCAAAAATATTCCGGCGGCTTGGCCTGCCCCTTGATGAGCGGATGCGTTATGTGCGTAAGTTGGTTCGCCTGCACCTGCGCCCGATTGCACTTGTATCTGAGGAAGTGAGCGACAGTGCTGTTCGGCGCCTGATTTTTGAGGCTGGAGATGAACTTGATGACCTGATGGTATTATGCCGTGCCGATATCACCAGTAAGAATGAATGGAAAGTGAAAAAGTATCAGAACAATTTCGACCGGGTTGAGAAAAAAATTATTGAGGTTGAAGAGAAAGACAAAATCAGGAACTGGAAAAATCCCATCAGTGGTGAAGAAATCATGGAAGTGCTTAATGTGAAACCCGGCCCGATTGTAGGAGAAGTGAAAAACAAGATCAAAGATGCAATCCTTGATGGTGTAATCCCGAATAATCAAGATGATGCTTTTGAATATCTTCTGAAAATTAAAGAACAAATGAAATCCAAATAACTCTTTTTCAATCAAAAAAAATGGAATACTATACAGTTATCGGACTGATAGCAGGCTTTTGCACAACAGTTGCTTTCCTCCCACAGGTTCTAAAAACCTGGAAATCAGGTTCAGCCCGCGACCTTTCCCTGGGTATGTACTCGATTCTCTGTACTGGAGTCATACTTTGGTTAATTTATGGCATCATATTAAAAGACCTGCCCATTATTCTTACAAATATTGCCACACTGAGCCTGGCCTTTAGTATTCTCTATTTCAAACTTCGTTTTAACGACTAAAACTAATATATGTGGATTGCTCACTCCTATGCCAAAATAAACCTTGGGCTTCATGTGCTTGAACGGTTGCCAACCGGCTATCACAGGATTGAAACCGGATTCTGCTTTCTGGAGTGGAAAGACCGATTTGAAGTTTCCCGTTCTGATGTTTTTTCTCTCGATCTGAGTGATAATTCTATTCCCGCTGGTGAATCGAATCTGATTACCAAAGCATACCGAGCTTTTAACCGATATGTTGGACTTAAAAATCAATATTCGTTTTCTGTAACAAAAAATATACCGGCAGGTGGCGGGCTTGGTGGTGGAAGCAGTAATGCTGCTCTTACGTTCAGAATTCTCAACAAGCTGGAAAAGACAGGACTTTCTGACGAGGACCTGATCGACCTGAGTCGCGACATTGGTGCTGACATTCCCTTTTTTATCAAAGGAAAAACGGGAATCGGAACCGGGATGGGGCAGGAGATTGAACCGATTGACTTTCAGCCGGACACCTGGATTGTGTGCATTTTTCCTGGTTTTGAATCTTCAACCGCTGAGGCATACCGCAACTGCAACCCAAATCCTGAACCGGATTTCACGATAAAATCGGTATTACTTGAAGAAGAACCCGATCAATGGCAATATCTTTTGCAGAACGATCTTGAAGCACCTGTGGTTGCTCAATATGAAATAATTGGAAATATCAAAGATCAGCTTATTGATCTGGGTGCCGTTTACGCCTCCATGACAGGAAGCGGTTCCGCAGTTTTCGGGCTTTTTGATCAGGATTTTGTTGCAATTAACGCGTATGAATCGTTTCATGACCTTGGATTTGCGTCAAATCTGACACGGCCGCGATTTACTCCTGATTACGGTATTTACAGGAAGGATTGAAAAGTGGGATCACGGTTAGTTAAATCTTTATAAAAAAACCGGAACCAATAAGAAATGTGAAATGCAAGTTTTAAAAAACAGGTTTTTGGTGCTTTCTGGTGCTTTCTGGTGCATTCAGTTACCCGTGTTTTATGTATTACATTTGATAAAATTATAACAAGACAGTTTACCATAGCTACTTAATTCTTTAAAATTATGACAAAGAAAAACTCAGTTCACCCACGAAGCGGCATGGACGTGGAGTCGTTCAGGCAAGATATTACAGAACATCTGCGCTACACACTGGCTAAAGATCAATTTTCTACTACTCAATGGGACAACTACAAAAGTGTTGTACTCTCGGTGATGGACCGTCTGCACGACCGCTGGCTTAACACTCAGCAGAGCTATTATGATAATGGTACTAAACGGGTTTACTATATTTCAATGGAGTATCTTATCGGCCGTCTGCTTGATAATATGCTGGTGAACCTTGGATTACAGGACGTTGCAGCCGAAGCTATGGAAGAGGTCGGCCTCGATTACGATAAGGTTCGGGAAGCTGAATGGGATGCTGGCCTCGGAAACGGCGGCCTGGGCCGCCTGGCCGCTTGCTTTCTGGATTCGATGGCAACCCTGGGTATTCCTGCCATGGGCTACGGCATTCGTTACGACTATGGAATATTTTACCAATCTATTGAAAATGGTTTCCAGATAGAAAAGCCAGATCTGTGGCTTCGCTACGGGAACCCATGGGGTGTGATTCGTCCGAAAACCCAATATAATGTTCCTTTCTACGGAAACTCACACGCCTATCACGATGACAACGGGGACCTGCGCTTTAAGTGGGAAGATACACACGACGTTCTGGCTGTGGCGTATGATACACCCATTCCCGGGTACAAAAATGACATTGTAAATAATCTCCGCCTTTGGAAAGCTTCGTCATCATCATCTATCGATCTGAAAAGTTTTAATCAGGGACAGTATATCGATGCAGTGCGTGATACCCAGCTCAATGAAAATATCTCGAGAGTATTGTACCCCAACGACAAGATCTTTTTGGGGCAGGAACTTCGCCTCAAACAAGAATTTTTCCTTGTGGCTGCTTCCATGCAGGATATTTTACGACGTTTCAGAAAAAAATATGATGACTGGAGAAAGCTGCCTGAAAAAGTAGCGATCCAGTGCAATGACACCCATCCCAACCTCGCAATCCCCGAATTGATGAGAGTTCTGGTTGATGAAGAAGGCCTGGAATGGGAATTGGCCTGGGAGATTACTAAAAAAACAATGGCTTACACCAACCATACATTGCTGCCCGAGGCCCTGGAGAAGTGGCCGGTTTCTCTTCTGCGAAATTTGCTTCCGCGCCATCTTCAGATAATTTATGAAATCAATCGACGATTTTTGAAAGAAGTCCAGGCCAAAGTGGGCGATGACCGTGGCAAAATCAGCCGGATGTCTATCGTGGGAGAGGGAGAAAATCCCGTAGTTCATATGGCGTCTCTCGGTATTGTCGGCTCACATAAAATCAACGGAGTGGCAGCCCTTCACAGTGATCTGCTTAAGAAAACTCTTTTCCGCGATTTTTATGAATTATTCCCTGACAAAT
>SLGL01000079.1 GCA_007123785.1 Balneolaceae bacterium | reverse complement strand
GTTTTTCTAAAGTTTTAAAGTGCTCAATTTTCCTGGATGATATGGACGATTTTCCCAAAGTGAATGAAATCTACGGTAGTTATTTTGATTCGGAGCCACCCGCACGCGAAACCGTAGCCGTAAAAACACTTCCAAAAAACGTGCTTATAGAGATCAGTTGTATCGCATACATCTGATTATTATAAAAGAGCTGACAGGTTTCAACAATGTATGCTAATTATGTATGAATTTTAGAAGAAAACCTGTCAGGTCTCACCCGATATTATAAACTTATCACGAGATTAGTAAGCAAGGGATGTGTTCAGTGTCGTGATATTTCCGGCCCCGTCAAACACTTCAATTTCAAGTTCATTCCTCGGGGAAGGCGTAAAGTCAGGGTTATAGTACATTAAAAATGCTTTTTCAGGATCGTACTCCACAAGTCCGCGAACTCCGTTTACCAAAATCCGGGACCGCTGAAAGTCAATGCCTGTTTGTGAGTCTCTCACAGGTACTATTACAAGGTGATTGCCTGCCAGATTACGCTCAATTCGCGGACGGCCAACCCATGGCGGAGTATTATCCTCTTTTAAAATCAAACTGCTGATTTCCCTGAGGGAGGCACGCACCACACCAAATGAGTTGCTGGAACTGATATAAAATTGACGATTTCGATACTGATCTATAGAAAAGAGGCTCAGACGGGAATTTTCTCTCAGATGAACAGGCAGGATATAATTGATTTGCAATGGATTGTTTACGGGAAGTCGGTCAGGCTCGAAACTGATTCGAACTTCATTTTCATCTTCTGCAACCGTCATACGCAGACGGAGAGTGTCATATAGGGCGTCTTCTGGAAATTCGATCCATAATTTTTGGTCTGGTGTGTTGAGAATACTTTTTTTACCCGGAACAAGTGTTTTTTCAACAACCTGAGGGATCCCTACATGCAGGGGCATGCTTGTTCTTCGGTAGGGGATAGTTGTGGTCTGAGCAGAAACCAGCAGGGGAATATCGGGATCAAGAGATTTTCGGTTCCACTCCAGAAGTGAGCCGGGGTGAGTGGAGTTTGGTTCGGGATAGGGCGGTACATATGCAATTTCTTCATTCGAAGGTGCGGTTGTTCCATCAAACCGAAGGGTAAGTGTGGCCTCAGATGTATTCCCGAAAATGTCAGACGCAATAATCCGGATAGGGTAACTGCCTTCCTCAAAATGTAAAACACCCCTGTTTTGGGCTGTATGATAGAACGGGAGTTGATTTCCGGTTACCTGATAGAGTCTTTGAAAACCACGCCGTGTTTGTACAAAAATAGGGTACGATCTGTCAATCAGCATCTGCCTGCGATGTTCATGGGCAAAATAATCGGCCTGTGAATGGAACAGTGTGTCCGATTCATGTTTCATCGTAAGTGAATGAACAGCATATACATTCGGTGTATCATTAGCACGATCGTGGACATTTACGGATAGTCCCACAGGCCCGCTGGCCACCACTTCACCAAAGTGGTAGTGGCTTCCCGAACCGGATGCATTTTTAATCTCGTGTCTGTCCATTCGGAGCGTTCCGGGTTGCAGGTGCTCAATACCAAGCTGCCTGAAAACAGGAGGGATCGTATCGTGAACGCGCAGGTTTGTGAGAAGGGGATTAAAGGGTTTGAACTCCGGGGTGCGTAATTCAAAATGCAGGTGGGGTGGTCCCACTCCCGTTGAGCCGGTATAGCCAATAAGATCCCCCTGGCTGTAATAGAGGCCGGTATCCTCAATTATCTCATCAATTTGTGCACTGTAATCCTGGAAACGGATGGAGTCTGCAAAAGACTGTAAGGCGGGTTCAAATCGGTTCAGATGTGCATAAACAGAGTAACTGCCATCATTATGTTTCATGTAAATCACATTTCCATATCCGTATGGGCTCATACCGATACGGTGAATCACACCGTCCCGTGTTGCAAAAACACGGTAGCCTTCCTGCCCCCATGTGCGAATATCAAGTCCTGCATGTAGATGGGCCGAACGGGTTTCTGCAAAAGTGGAAGAGAGCTGTCGGCTGGAGTCGGTTGGCCACAGATAGGTTACCGAATCTGCCAAAAAGGGTAGTGGTTGCGAAGTTCCTGAAGGAACACCAACAAGGGAAATGACCAGGAAAGCGGTCAGCCATTTTACATTACGATGAAACATGAACGCTGAGTGTTGAAAGGTTATTTCCAAGTTTTGCTTCAATACGATCTCCGGGTTTGATCCGGCTTACACCCTCGGGTGTACCTGTAAATATAAGATCGCCTGGATAAAGAGTGAACTGTTCCGATAAATATGAAATAATTTCTGCAGTTGAAAACAGCATGTTGGATGTATTACCGGATTGTCTGATTTCACCATTTACAGTAACGGATAGATCAAGATGCTGAATGTTATTTTGATTTGATATTTTTGCAAAGTTACCGACTGGGGCGAATGTATCGAAACCTTTTGATAATGCCCAGGGAAGGCCATTTTTCTTTGCATCGGCCTGGATGTCGCGTGCGGTCACGTCGATTCCTGCTGCGACGGCTTCTATCATTTTATTTGCAGAAGTTACAGGAACGGACCTGCATTTTTTCCCGATGAGAAGAACCATTTCAACTTCGTGGTGAATATTCTCTGAAGAAGGAGGTAATGTGATCGTCTGATTTGTAAAAAGAAGGCTGCTTCTGGGTTTTAAAAAAACCACAGGTTTATCAGCAGGTTTGCTGTTCATTTCTTCTATATGTTTGGCATAGTTTCGCCCGATACAAAACAGAGTGCCAAAGCTTAGGTGCGGGTGTTCAGGTATTGAAAAGTTCATAACCCGAAAATAAAAAAAGCCCTGATAACAATGTTACCAGGGCTTGGAAAAAGTTTGAAAAAATTTATACCTGATCTACGGAAACAAATTTGCGTCCGCCTTTCCTGGTACGGAAAGAAACAGTTCCATCAGACAGGGCAAAGAGGGTATCATCACCGCCCCGGCCAACATTTTCTCCCGGGTGAAATTTAGTGCCTCGCTGCCGAACAATGATGTTTCCTGCACGTACCACTTCACCGCCGTACTTTTTTACGCCGAGTCGCTTCGATTCCGAATCCCGGCCGTTTCTTGTAGAACCTTGTCCTTTTTTATGTGCCATAACTTAACCTTTATTTTAAGAAATATTCTCAATTTTAAGCTGAGTGATTGGCTGTCTGTGGCCTCGTTTCACTCTGTAACCTTTTCTTCGTTTCTTTTTGAAAATAATAACTTTATCTGCTTTGGGATGATCAACAACAGATGCTTCAACTTTTGCACCTTCAACTGTGGGTGTGCCAATTTTAACATTGCCCTCACCATCTTTTACTAAAAGTACCTCTTCAAGCGTAATTTTTTCATCTTCAGTAGAAAGCCTGTTTACAAAAACCGTCTGATCCTGAGCTACTTTATACTGATGGCCGCCAATTTTTACGATAGCGTACATGTCTTTTCTTTTTTATGACTGTTTAATCGAAATTTTTATAGACCCCAAAGATAAACAATTCAAATTTAAATTGAAATGATTCTGTCTTTAGTTTTTTAGAATGCTATTATGTTCATAGCAGATACTTTTAAAGGAATACTCGACCTGAATAATCGTTGAACGGTTCTGTTTTTGATTTTTGTTCTTTCCCTAAACCCTCACAACATGTATCTTGTAAAAAAAATACAGAACCATGAGTAAATTACCGGATCTTCACAAACAAGCCATTAAATTTAAAAACACCAAGAAACTGCAACGCGATGGCGGCCGGGCCTGGATTAAGGACTCTCAGCTGTTTGAGTCAAGGAAAGATGCGAATGGCAGGCTCATTACAATTTCTAAGGAAAAAAAGTGAGAGTTTCCCTCAATTTCGGGCGATTTCACTATCCGGGAACAAATAAATCATAATAGAGAGAGTAATTAAAAAAGGTTTCGGGCTGTTCTGTTTTTGGCGTTGTAGTCTGAGATTGAAAATATCTTGTAAAACTCTGGCATTGCTTTAACAATTCCAAAGATAACCATTCCGTTATCTTTTCAGAGACGCATTTCAGATAACAGCAATGGAAATTTGAATCTGCAATGTAATCAGGTGCAGTTCATAATACCATAAACGCCCAAATTTGAAGACGCGTAGCTCAAGCTTCTTGGACCAGCATTTTTTTGAAAGCATTCTTTCACAGGAAGAGAATTTTTTAAGCAGTATAAGTTTGAGTCAGGCTATGTGGAATAAAGTTGAGGGAATATATCAATCATTCAGCGCCAGTATTACAGCGTACGGGAAACCTGTAAGTGAAATTTACCGTGGCCTGGCATGGAATGATATTGGAATGATTTCCCAGGTTAAGAAACTTTTGAAATATGGGTGTAAATACTATGTTTCTGTTTCGATTTTATCCATTTTGATACTTTTTGCAGTACTTTTACTGTCTGAGGTACGTACATCTAAAATTCAGGCATGGTATTTTTCTTCTGTTGCTGGTGAATTAACCTTTCAATTGGAGCCAGGACCTGTATCAAATCCGTTGTTAGCTCCCCAGGGGCCTTATGATTTACG
>SLGL01000001.1 GCA_007123785.1 Balneolaceae bacterium | reverse complement strand
TTTTCTCATCAATAATGGTTTTGAGCTGTTTCAGGAGTTCTTTTTTCTTCTCGAGATTTTCCTGCCGGATGCGCTTTTGCTCTTCGTAGTGGGCTCTCTTTTTCTCTTCAAGCTGCTCTCTGAGCTCATCTATTTTTTTCCGGTAGGGTTTGATATCAGCATCACCGGGATCGGGGCCCTGCTCCCATAAATTATTAATATTGTCGAACTCCATTGTGGCATGAGCCCAATCCGAAAGTTCAAGCAGGGTTTCCGATTTGTCAGCGAGGTTTTTGTAGTAATTTAAAGGAGATTCTTCTTCCCCGGCATCATCCGTTTCCTCGGCTTTATCAGAAGATTTGTTGGTTCGTTCTGACTCAGTACTTTCGACACTAACTTCTTTTTTTAAATCCCCACCGGGTTTCGAGATTTCTGACAATGATTTTTCTTCGGTGGATATATCCTGTGATTTTTCAGCTGTTTCTTCTTTCTTCGACTCTTCTTTTAAATCGTCAGATTGTATTTCGGCTTCCTTTTTATCTGCCGGCTTTTGTTCACCATTCACATCTTCAACAGGTTCTGATTCTTCTTCTTTTTCAACCATTGCTTCAAACTTTTCTTTGGCATCACCAAGAAGAGTTTCAAAATCTCCGATGGCATCAAATTCTTTTGCTTCGGTAACAAGGGCATCAAACCTGTTTTTCAATTCTTCTGTACCTGCGTCTGATAAAGATTCTGCTTCTTCGAAGAAACGCTCGAATTTGGAAGATAGATTGGAAAATGCTTTTTCAAAGGCCATTACCTGATCTTCAATCGACTCAGGGTCGATCGTGGTCAGTGTTCTTTCATCGAAAAATTCTGTAGCCTTTAAATTTACTTCGCCTTTTTCTGTTACATAAGCAAAGTTATTTTCAAAAAGATGAGTACTGCCGGTGTTATTATTTTCAGTTTTTTTAGTCAAAACAGCAACTTCGTTTGATTGCAAAATTACGGCTCGAAGCCTTCTTTATAAGCTTTATAGTTTAACGAACATTCATTTTGGAAGCAACTTCAGGAAAATATTAGAAGAAATAACAGGCCGCTTCCGGTAATCATTCACAACGCATTGATCTTAAATATGTTATTGTTCCTTTATGACACCCTTTAATTTTACTGAATAGTATTATCGGGAAACAGTCATTTTAACGATATCGTTTATAATGAGAATGAATAGTTGACAATAGCTATATTTAATGTTGTTTTCTATAAAATTTCTATAAAAAAAGACCTGTATTGGCAGGGCTTTTTTGGAGTGGAATTAATTTTCTTTGAAAAGATGAACATCGCGCTGAGGAAATGGAATACTCACTCCATTTGCATCAAACCGCTCCTTTACTTTTTTGGTTATATCATAGCGAAGCGGCCACACATTGCTGCGTTGTGTCCATGGCCTCACACGGATATCGACTGAGCTATCACCAAGGTTACTTATTGCTACCAATGGTTCAGGCTCTTTCAGTACTCTTTCGTCTTCATTCAGTATTTCTTTAATAATTTTAATCGCTTTATCCATGTTATCGCCGTATCCAATTCCAAATTCCATGTCAACCCGGCGGGTATCAAAGCGATTCAGATTCTGGATCTCGGTTCCCCAAACTTTCGAATTAGGCATTGATATACCAATATTATCAAATGAGTGCATTTCTGTTGTAAATAGACTTATTGCATCCACAACTCCCATTGTTCCACCAATACTTACGGCATCTCCTACTTTAAAAGGCCTCAATATCAGCAGCATTACGCCTGCCGCAATATTACTGAGTGTTCCCTGAAGAGCCAGGCCAACAGCAAGTGCCGAAGCACCCAATACCGCGACAATACTTGTGGTTTCCACTCCAAACTGTCCCAGAACGGCAAGAATAGTTACAATGATGATAAATATTCTCGTAGTTTGAGAAAGTACGGGAACGAGGGTATCATCAATATTTTTTGCATCTCCTGCCGATTTGGTTACTCGTTTTGCCGCCCATCCGGCAACAATATATCCGGCTATTAAAATAATAATTGCTCCGAGTACGCTTAAACCGTGGTCAACAGCCATCGGTACCAGAGTATCAGTATATTCAGAGAATTGATCTTCCATAAGTTAGTCAGCTTTTGGTTTTTTAATTTTTGACGAAAGTTGTACGAATATCTTTTAATGACCCCTTATCACATTAACGTAGATACAAATTTTGAGAAAAGAGCTATTGACGGATTATATAAAAATCACTTCCTGTCAGGACTGATGAAACAGAAAACCTGACAGGGAATTGTATTACAATTATTTATTCAAGATGACTTCGCAGCATCCATGCGGTTTTAGAGTGTACATGAAGTCGCTGTGTAATCAGGTCAATAGTGGCTTCATCACCCGCTTCTTCACATTCGGGCAATACTTGCCGGGCTGTTCGAAGTATAGTCTCATTATCCACAGCCAGCCTGCGAACCATTTCAAGTGCTTCTGGCTGGTCGGTATCTTCTTCGATGGAAGTAATCTCGCTGTATTCTCTGAACGATCCAGGTGCCCTGTACCCCAGGGAACGGATGCGTTCGGCAATTTCATCAATTGCTCCTGCAAGTTCGGTATACTGGTTTTCGAACTGCTCATGTAGTGAATGAAACAGCTCTCCGGTTACATTCCAGTGATAATTGTGTGTTTTCAGGTAAAGCATGTAACTGTCGGCCAATACTTTTGAAAGTCCGTCAGCAACTTTTTTTCTTTTCTCTTTTGATATTCCAATATTTACGTCCATGTCGTTTCTCCTTTTAAAATTAACTGTTTCAGTAGTCATCTGTTAGAAGTTTATGATTTGCTTTTTTTCTATACAGAACTACAAATTCTCCATTGCTACCATTCCTTTGTAATCGATAAAGTGACCATTATTCCAAATGCGATTCGTAGTGAATCATTCAAAGCAAAGCTGTCTGGTTTCCAAAGTAAAGTTTAACGTTAAACTTTACTGTTAAAAAAACCCGCCTCGAGATTAGTTCAGTGGGTATGCAAAACAAAAATCAGTCGTAAGATTTTACGGCTTCATCAAGAGTTTTGAAGTGTTTAAAAACGGTGATCAGTTTAGTGACAACAAGCAGGCTTTCGATTTTATTATCAGCCCGGCAGATTCTCAAGTCACCGTCTGCTTTTCTTAGAGTGGTCATTCCCCCGATCAGCATTCCCAGGCCCGAGGAGTTCATAAATTTAACTTTGCCAAGATCCACAATCACATTCGTTTTTCCTTCATCAACAAGCGAATGTAGCAGTTTGCTGAAATCTTCGGTTGATGGTCCGCCCATTACATTGCCTTTCAATTCAATTATCACGCAATTGTACTTTTCCGTTACATTTGTTTTCATTCCAGACCTTTATCAGTTTATTTAATAAGATGTTTGGGTTCACTATAATAAAAATATTCTTCAATATTAATAAATTATTTCGAATTAGTAAGCTTTCTTTTAGATTTCAAACAACCTTCAGTCATAGAGTTTGTACAGGTTTGAATTCGTATTATTGCTCTTAAATTCAAAGGAGGCTTTGCAAAACCTTATATACGGATATTTCGACTTCACTCCGCTCCGTTTCGTTCTTTTAGACGATATACTTCATTCGGAGTGAAATGGAGAGAAAATCGACTAATAAAATCGAATAATACCCGGGTTTTGCATAGCCTCCTCAAAGTCAGTACTATTTTAACTAATTTACAGAATAAAGATATTGCAAAGCCTCAGTCTGAATAAATTTTTGAATTATTAAGGCCTGTCTTGTTAGCATGCTTATTGTGCCTGCCGTCTATCTCGCATATAGTTTTACGGGAATCGATACATTTGGTATTCACGGAAAAAATTATATAAAACTCTATCCATATTATTGATAATGTCTTAGCTTGTATTTTCGGGGGTAGTGTAAAAAACTGGCTGTGAGATGCTGCGAAAATTTTCGCCTGAGGTGGATGTGTTGTCCCGAAAATGGTTTACTCAATCTGCTCAGGTACATTTCCGGCACCATTTCCTCCCGACCGCCGTCGGGATTGCCCACAACCAAATTTCTTGGTGAGAAATGAGGGTTAGTGTTGCGTTTCTTGTATTGCTGAATAGAGATCTTCCTTTTTGCAATAACCAGATATAGTTGATTGTCAAGCCGTTTCCACACCCCAAAAACCAGGCAGATGTTTCAGGATATCTTCGGTCATGGAGTTCAGGTCGTACTCCGGATTCCATTTCCAGTCGGAGCGGGCGGCGGAGTCATTAATGCTGTTTGGCCAGGAGTCAGCAATTTTCTGGCGATGATCGGGTGTGTAGGTGATTTCAAAGCCGGGGATGTTCTTGCGGATTGCGTCTGCAATCTCTTCGGGTGAAAAGCTGATCGCGGCGATGTTGTAGCTGGTACGGATGCTGATATTTTTTTCAGGTGCGTCCATTAGATCGATGGTGGCTTTCACAGCATCGTTCATATACATCATCGGCAGGACACTCTCTTTATCAAGAAAACATTCAAATGGTTCTCCTTTCACCGCCTTGTGATAAATTTCTACGGCATAATCGGTGGTTCCGCCGCCCGGCAG
>SLGL01000075.1 GCA_007123785.1 Balneolaceae bacterium | reverse complement strand
TCGGCGAAATTTTCACGCGGGTTTCGTTTTCCGGAAAATGTTTTGCTCAACGTACTCTGGTAAATTTTGCCAGGTATGGCGCTGAGATGATTTTATCATTACATTCGAACTGCACAATTTAACGTACTGAAAGATGGTTGCAGCTCTTAACATGGTTGCATGGATTACAAGTGTTGTAGTATTTTTGGCAGTTCCTGCACCTATAATTTTTTCTACATCCGCACTGAATAGTGAAATAGAGGGAATTGTGGTCGATCAAAAATCAGGAGAACCCTTACCGATGGTGCATGTTTACCTGTCTCATACCACGTCAGGTACTGTTACGGATGGCAACGGTTTGTTCCGTTTTTCAACCGGATTAACGGGTAATTTTGAGCTGGTTTTCAGCTATATCGGCTACAAAACCAACATACAAGAACTGTTGCTGAGCCCTTTCGATAACTACTATCATTTCGAAATTGAACTGCAACCCGAGTCTATAGAATTGGAGGAGCTGGAAGTAAGGGCATCCAACAAGGAGTGGCAGGAACATTTCAGAGAATTTCGTCATCATTTTCTGGGTACCACTCGCTATGCATCAGAGTCTGAAATACAAAATCCCTGGGTTATTGATTTTTGGCGAAATGAAGGTGGCGAGTTATGTGCAGTTTCGAATGAACCGATTGATGTAATAAATCATGCCCTGGGCTATGAGATTCACATTGATCTTGTTGAGTTTTCATGGGACCGGTCTGGCAAGACCGGCTTTTATAAATTCTATTCCATGTTTACTGAAATGCATCCTGAAAACAACAGACAAAGAAGAACCTGGGAAAGAGCCAGGGAGCGTGCTTATCGGGGATCATTCGAATACTTCCTGAAAAGTTTGTACAATCAAAGTCTTTCAGGAAGTCGATTTAAAGTGTTGGAGTCCGAAACCGGAATACCTGTTCATATAGATGAATTGTCCCTTTCTGATATCCGCAGAATAGGTGGTACAAGGATCCGATCTGTCAATAATGGGCTGAAAGGGTACCGGATTACAGTCCCGGTATATGTAATTTACAAACGCGGTGCTGGAACAAGCGCCGACAGGGAGGTTTCCAGGATTGTTGCAATGCAAGCCTCCGGACTCTTTTTGATCACACCCAGCGGGCGGCTATTTGATCCAGCCTCACTCCGGCTCGATGGCGCATGGGCTAATCACCGGGTGGGAAATTTGCTGCCGGATGATTATTCACTCCGTGATTGATGTGAGCGATTTGGGTGACGCTTTCTTTTCTGATATCAAAAGAGAAAAAGGCAGCTGGAAAATGAAGCAGCTTGTTTTCCAGAAAACTAAAAATAACGGTTCAGCGACCCGTTGTACGCCGGACAGCCTGTCCCGGCCGGGATAGTTTATGCAAGAGGAGAACCGGGGGATTGGGGCGATATATGTATTTGTTGTGTGTAATTGGAAGAATCACCGCTTATACAGGGCTGGACAGTAACGGGCAGGTTGCCCGTTGTACGACAAAATCCATACATTAAAAAAAATTCCGCGCTTTCAAATAACGGTGGTGGCTATTTACTTCTCGACAAGTACCCATCCATCTTCATCAACCATACGTTTGGCGTATTTCCATTTAACTTTTTTCACCTGGTTGGTGCCCATGTTTTGCACTTTCACATAATCGTTGCGCCCGGGTTCCTCTTCTACGGTAACAGGCTGGCGTTTTTCACCAGGTGCCTGAGCGCGCTGGTTCCCGTTCTGTTCCTGGTTTGCACCACGGAAACCCATATTTGTTGAGTCGGCTTGCTGGGCCTGGGCTTTGCTGAGATCGTATTTGGTTTTGGCTTTCTGCGCCTCCTGCACCTTCTTGGGATCACCCTGCATTTCAGGAATCGCCTTCCAGATAAGTGAAATGGTTTCACGATTGATTTCATCGAGCAGCACTTTGAACATTTCGAATGCTTCTCGCTTGTATTCCAGCAGCGGATCTTTCTGGCCGAAGGATCTCAAGCCGATACCTTCTTTCACAGTATCCAGTTCGCGCAGGTGCTCCATCCACTTATTATCGATTGTAGAGAGAATTGAGGTTCTTTCCAAAGCCCTGGCTATTTCTTTTCCTTCGTTTTTCTCGGCGCGTGCCACATCCACAACAATTCTCATCCGTCGCATACCGTCTGAGAAAATTACCTGTATCTTGGAAGGTTTCTTACCTTCTTCTGATTTTTGAATCTGCTGGATGATGCGATAGAGCGGTTCTGCAATCAGCTTTTCCTTACGGCGGTACACTTCATAGGCTCGTTCGATAACGTGATCCACAAGACCGTCTTCTCCCCATATCGCCCAGTTATCTCGATTAATATCAATTTCAACAGCGAGCAACCGCAAGATTTCGTCACGTAATTTTTCAAAATCTCCTGTTGGGAAATGTTCATAAACAACCGACTCAATCAGGTCTTCCAACATATCAAAAATATCGCTCTGAAGCTGATCGCCAATAAGTGCATGGCGCCTTCGCGAGTAAACCACTTTCCGCTGGTTGTTCAGTACATCATCGAATTCAAGCTGCCGTTTACGGATACTGAAGTTGTTCTGCTCCACTTTTTTCTGCGCACGCTCAAGCGATTTACTCACCCAGGGATGCTGAATCACCTCTCCTTCATCGAAATTGAGCTTGTCCATAATGTTGGCAATTCGGTCTGTTCCTCCAAAGAGAGTCATCAAGTCATCTTCAAGTGAAACAAAGAACTGGCTTTCTCCGGGATCGCCTTGACGTCCGGCACGCCCACGAAGCTGTAAGTCAATCCGCCTCGATTCATGACGCTCAGTTCCTAAAATTGCAAGTCCGCCTTTTTCTTTCACAGCGGGTGCCAGTTTAATATCTGTACCTCGTCCCGCCATGTTGGTTGCCACAGTAACAGCTCCGGGCTGCCCCGCATGGGCAACAATATCGCTCTCCTGAGCGTGCTGTTTTGCGTTCAGAACATTGTGCGGAATTTTGGACCGCTTCAGCATCCGGCTAATTGTCTCTGAGACATCCACACTGGTAGTACCTACCAGAACCGGCTGGCCTTTTTCATGAAACTCCTGAATTCTCTCGATGGTGGCTTTATATTTTTCACGTTTGGTACGAAAAATAAAATCTTCCTTATCATCACGGATGATTGGCCTGTTTGTCGGGATCACCGTCACATCCAGATTGTATATTTCGTTGAACTCTCCTTCTTCGGTAGCTGCAGTACCGGTCATCCCTGCCAGTTTATGGTACATCCTGAAGTAGTTCTGCAGCGTAATGGTTGCATAGGTCTGTGTGGCCGCCTCAACCTTAACATTCTCTTTCGCTTCGATGGCCTGGTGCAACCCATCGGAATATCGCCGCCCGGAGAGTACACGCCCGGTGTGTTCATCAACAATCTGAACTTTGCCGTCCTGAACGATATATTCTTCTTCACGCTCAAACAGGGTATAGGCTTTCAGCAACTGGTTTACAGTATGTATGCGGTCGCCACGCTCAGCAAAAAGGCGGTGCAGTTCGTTAAATCGTTTTTCGCGCTCCTGTTTTACTTCATTTTTAATCTCTTCAATCTTTTTGTTTTTATAATCGTCACTGAACTCTTCGTTCGATTCGACCACTTCAATTTTTTCATTCCGCATGGCCTCCATCTCTTCTTCGATATCGGACGTTTCAGTGCCAAGATCCGGAATCACAAAAAATTCATCGCCTTCTTTATCAGTAGTGATAAAATCGCGTCCTTTCTCAGTGAGTTCAATGGTTTTCTGCTTCATATCCACCGCATAGTAGAGGTATTCATCTACGAACGGCATTTGTTTGGCATTATCAGCCAGGTAGAAACTCTCTGTTTCCTGCACAAGCCGCTGATAATTGGCTTCCTGCATCATTTTACGGAACTTTCCGTTTTTCGGAAATCCTCGTTCTGCTCTGAATAGTGCAAGTCCGGCATCTTTTTCATTTCCTTCTTCGTAAAGTTTTTCCGCTTCGTTCACAAGAGCAGCGACCATTTTTTTCTGGGCATTCACCAATGCTTCCACCCGTGGTTTCATCTCTTCATATTTCTGTTGGCCGGTTGCCTGCGGAACCGGACCCGAAATAATAAGTGGTGTCCTTGCTTCATCAATCAGAATGGAGTCAACCTCATCAATGATAGAATAATGGTGCCCTCGTTGTACAAGCTGTTCTTCTTCAATCACCATGTTGTCACGCAGGTAATCAAATCCGAATTCGTTGTTGGTACCGTATGTAATATCAGCCCGGTAAGCGTTGCGGCGTGCTTCGGTATTGGGATCATAAAGGTCAATACAATCAACGGTCAGTCCGTGGAAATTGAAAATCGGTTCGTTCCATTCTGCATCACGCCGGGCGAGATACGTATTTACAGTAATTACGTGTACACCGCGGCCGGCCAGTGCGTTCAGGTATGCCGGAAAAATAGCTGCGAGTGTTTTACCTTCACCGGTTTTCATTTCAGCGATGCTGCTATTGTGCATTGAGATGGCACCCACAAGCTGTACATCGTAGGGAATCATGTCCCATTCAATTTCTGAACCGGCTACTTTCCATTTTTTACCAACAAAGCGCCGGCATGTA
>SLGL01000148.1 GCA_007123785.1 Balneolaceae bacterium | reverse complement strand
TCCGGGGTATTGCAGATTTTCCATTGGTTCAATCCAATTATCTGGTACGGGTTTTTCCGCATGCGTCAGGACCGGGAAGTGGCCTGCGATGCCCTGGCCCTTAGTTATTTGCATCCCCAAGAGTATAAAAAGTATGGAAAAGTTATCATAGACCTTATAGAAACCTACTCCAGCCCTGTGCAGCTCCCGGGGATGATTGGCATCATAAACGACGGGTCCAATATGAAAAAAAGAGTTACAATGATTTCTTTGTTCAAGAAGGGTTCATACAGGCTCTCAATTACTGCTCTTCTAGTGTTACTAGTATTTTGCGTTGTGTTTTTGACAAACGCACGGGAAGAAACGGCGGTAGCCCATAATGATAACGAAGAGATTCCTGTTGCCAAACCGGAAGAGCTATTTTGCTCTTAGCATCTAATACTGATCACCCGAAATAATAGTTACAACATCTCTGAAAATTTATTTCCTAAAAAGCGCTTTTCCAGACTGAAAACAACAGCTTCATTAGAAGTGACATCAATAAGCAATCTGAAGCAACTGTTTATTTTTACCTTGCTAATATCAAATCGAATCAAATTGACAGTCAAGAATCCGCCCTGCGTCCTTATTCTTGTCAGTGTCTATCAAAAATTGACCTTTAGCATCAATTTTTTTAACTACAAAAGCTTGTAACTGAATCGGTATTTTGTGCGCGAAAGCCGAAATAATAATCAACGAACCTTTATTTACGTGACCATGACCCGAACATTTTTTGCCCTGATCTTTTTAATGTTTCTTTTCTTTATTACAACAACCTCTCTTTGGGCTCAGCAAGAGGAGCCTCTGCGTATTGTTGCGATCGGCGCCCACCCCGATGATGCTGATATTCAGTTTGGCGGAACGGCAGCCTTGTTTGCACAGATGGGTCATGCCGTAAAATTTGTATCTGTCACCAACGGAGATGCCGGACATCACGAAGAGGGAGGTGGAATGCTGGCCAAACGCCGGATGGCCGAATCGCATGAAGCTGCACGAAGACTTGGCATTGATGAGTACGTAGTACTCGATAATCACGATGCCGAATTACAGCCCCACCTTCATATACGCCACCAAATCATTCGTGAAATCCGAAACTGGGATGCCGATATCGTTATCTCGCACCGCCCGAACGATTATCACCCGGATCATCGCAATGCAGGTATTCTTGTAACCGATGCCGCGTATCTTGTAATCGTTCCCAATGTGGCACCCGATACTCCGCCTCTCGAATCAAATCCGGTTTTTCTCTATTTCCAGGACCGATTTCAGAAACCTTCTCCCTTTACACCACATATCGCTGTGGACATTACAGATGTGTTTGACACCAAAATCCAGGGACTGGATGCTCATGAATCTCAAATGTATGAATGGCTGCCGTGGACAGCCGGCATGCTCGACCAGGTACCTGATGATCCAGAGGGCCGAATTGAATGGCTGTCTGAGCATCGCACCCGTCCGATTACTCCCGAAGTGAGGCAGGCCCTGGAGAAATGGTACGGTGAAGAGCATGCTCAAAACATTCAGCATGCCGAAGCATTCGAAATTGCAGAATATGGATCACAGCCCTCGGAAGATGATATCCGCAGGCTCTTTCCGATGCTGCCGAGCAGTAATGATTAAAAAATCTGTCGGAAGACGATCCAGCAAGACCAAATCACAGGTCTTGCTATCATATTTCCGAACAATTCAGCTATTTCAAATAACAGTATCACAAACCTGCCTTCATCAACATTGTGATCTGATTTTCATCAATTATCCACCCAGCAGGCTTGCGAGAAATAGTGTACTCAGGCCAAGATAAATACTTACTCCGGTTATATCGGTGACGGTTGTAAGAACCGGGCCCGTCATCATCGCCGGATCGCCGCCCAACCGTTTGATGATAAAGGGAAGCGTACCCCCGATAACACCGGCCAGCAGTACATTACAACCGAGTGCAATTCCTGCCACAAGGCCCAGTGCCGGATTTCCCTGAATAATGAGTGCAACGACGGTAAATAGAAGGCCTAAAGCCAATCCGTTTATCAAACCTACAACCACCTCCTTTTTGGCTGCATTCCAGTACTGACTCAGCCGGACCTCACCCAGAGCAATACTTCGGATGGAAACCGAAAGTGCCTGAATTCCCACATTTCCGCCCATATCGGTAATCATCGGTAAAAAGATGGCTAAAGCCGCAACAGCTTCAATAGTTTCCTCGAATGTGGCGATGACTGCCACTGCGCCCAGATTCAGAAAAATATTTCCGGCCATCCAGGGCAGGCGTTTTTTTACTGTACCAAGCGGTGGAGTATAAAAAGATTCCTCCCTGGATGCTGCACCCATCTGTACAAACTGTTCTGCCAGGTTTTCGGAAAGAATATCGATGGCATCATCCAGCAACAGGACTCCTACCAGAACATTTTTATCATTCACAACGGGAAGCATTTGAAACCGACGGTTTCGCATTAGCTGGGATGATTCAATGGCGTCATCCGTCGTATGCACAACTACTACATGTTCGGTGCTGATTTCAGAAATGGGTTTGGCCGGATTGGTGCGAATGAGGTCTTTCATCGAAACCACACTTTGCGGTTTACCTTCACTGTCCACCACATACACATACGCCCGGTTTTGAATTTGTGCGGGTGCATCTTTCATGGCGTTTAACGTCTCCTGAACTGTGGCCCCCTCTCGAATAGCGATGAAATAGGTATTCATCACCGAACCAACTGTCCCCTGCTTATATTTCATCAGATCTTTGATGGTATTCCCGATTTCCGGGTTAATCTTGCTGAAAAGATCACTCAGCTCATCCCTGTCAAGAAGAGCTACAATATCAGCGGCATCATCAACGGGAATCGTATCGATCAATCGGATTGAAATTACAGGATCAATCAGGCGAAAAATATCTACCGCCATTTCATGGGGGAGTTTAATCAGAATATCGGCGGCCAGTTTTTCGTCAACTCTTTCTAAAAACGGAATAACCACATCATTATCGAGCTCGGTAAGAATTTGAGCAATCCGCCCTGACGATAAATTGGGTGCGATGTCGACGGCTTCGTCTATTTTCGCATCGGCAAGAGATTCGGCCAGTTTATCCCGGTAGGCGAATAAAACTTCGGGTTCTAAAATCATTAGTGAGCAAGTTTAGTTAGTATTAACAAAACGATTTTCATTATTTGGCAATCCGAAACTGTGACTTAATAAAACAGTTCAGTTTCTTTTTTGAAAATTTTATATTTCAAAAATCTGAACCCATAAAAAGAGTGAACTATCGAATGGGCTGAATAAAATAGTCATCACCAAAAAGTGCAGTTAAACTCATTCCGGCGCTCCTGGCTTCGGCCTGTGTGCGAAACTGACCGAGCCCGACCCTGATGTAGCGCACCCCACCAATTGTGACGGGAAGAAGAAGCACCCTGTACCCCTGACTTTCAAGATTTTCTGCGGCATTTTCAGCAAGTTCATAATTACTGAGCGAATGAACAATTACTGTATATCCGTCATTTGCAGAAGTTATTGCATCCCCGTAAAGTCCATAGCTCTGTTCCATAGAGCCGCGTATTTCACTGATTTCATCACTTAGTTCCTGTAGCTGGGCAGTGGCAACCCCGGATTCAGTTTCCCTGACTTGTAAGGGAGCTGAAAGAGTAGCAGTTTGAAGGGATTCTACAATTACACGAAGTTGTTCTATTTCTGAAGTAAGTTGAGCGATTTCGTCTGAGTGATTATCAGCAGAGATCTCTGGTGCGGGAGCCGCTGCCAGCCGAAGTGGTGGTTGCGCAGACGGTGCGGGGGAATGATACCAGTCAGCATCAGGACGATTTCCGCCCAGCTTTATCTGAAATCCAAAAGAGAATGCAGACCATCGGTTTGAAGTACTTATATAGCGATCCGAACCAGTAAATTCGGCCACTGCATATCCATCAACAATGTCGCTCGTGGACAAGTAGTAATCATACTGCAGGAAAAAGTCAATCTTCCGGATTGCATTCATCCGCACGCCTGCCCCAAGACTATTCACAATAGCCTGGTTTTTGAGTTCGGCTTCCGGAACATTTACCCAGCCCTCAGCCTGATCCAGTCTGTGTAGATCAGCATTATTGAACAGAAAACCCGATCCTGCACTGCCAAAAACCTGAAACGAATCTGAAGTCCCTCCCAAAAGCCTCAGAAAATTAACCTGCCCGGAAAGAAATGTGGCAAGATAGCGGTTGTCGAAAAGCAGATCATGCGGAACCTCTGAATATCCGGAAAACGACAAATTACCTGCAACAACATTCGCCTGAATTGCCGCTAAAGGAGTTAGAGCATATCTCAGATTGATTCCTCCCGAAAAATAAATATCTTTTTCAAGCTCAATCGATGACCGCCCATCGGAAAAAGGCTGCCCCGCCGAATTAAGATTTCCATAGGTAAGCCCACCCAGAAGACCAATACTCAAACGGTCCGGCTTCTCTTGTGCTGAAGCATCCGGACAAATCAGAATAAAAAAAATTAACCCGCAAAAAAATGGCGAAGTCATCCTGCTGAATTTTACAATTTTGGAAATGGGGTTCATATTTTATGAGCTAACACTATATTGCTGAAATA
>SLGL01000285.1 GCA_007123785.1 Balneolaceae bacterium | reverse complement strand
TATAAATCAGGTTATGGATCTCTCCGGGAGTAAATGTGACATCACCTCCAAGCTGAGCCTGTTGCGAACGGGCAATATCATGGAGATTGGAATCAATTAAATTTGCCACAATTAAATTCCCTTCAAAAAATGCGACTCCAAGCCAGGGGAATCGGAATGTAATCGTTCCATCTTCATTTTCAATAAAATTCCCTTCATTGATCAGACCAGTTGAGTTCACTGAAAAGTCACTTATTTGATCATCCTGCTCATCATCATTGATAATAGATCTGTAGAAAGGGGTTAGATTTTCAATGTATGGCTGCTGTGCAATGGCACTCAAAACGTATACATTTTGATCATGTACTTTTTGATGTGGAGATAAGTTGATTTCAAGTCTTTCATAAGCCTGGTAGATCAGTGTATCGGGAATTTCACGTGAAATTTCAATTTGGTCCGGTACGGTTGTTACAGCAGTGATAACTTCCTGGCGATTATTAAAATCCACATCAAGGCGATAAGTTCGTTTGGGTATGACAAAATGCGGAGGTAAAACGGGCAGGTAAATTCCATCCCGTTCGGATGGTACATATTCAAAAACAGCTTCATCTTCACCATTTTCATCAAGCAGGACTATTTGAACATTTGCATCAGTGATTGCGGCGTCAAAAAAATTAAATTTTTCGTTTGTGGACGTTGTAGTATTGATACGAACTTCATCAAGGGGCCTGTCTGCAATCAGATAACTTTCAACAAACACATACTCATTGAAATTATCCTCAACCGGAGGCTCACAGGCTGCCAATAAAAGAAACGTGATGAGGAGTAATGAAATATTTCTGGATGTCATCTGATTAAAAATTTATTGTATAAGCAATTGAAGGAATAACCGGCAACAGTGTGATATCTTGCCTTTTTACAGGATTTTCATCAAAGTTGTAATTATAGAACCAGATATTTCTCCGTGAATATACATTAATGACCTGAAGCTGCCACTCTGCATCTCCAATTCCAAAAAAGGTTCCCTTTCTGCTGAGTGACATATCAAGTCTGTGATAGGATGGAAGCCTTGAAGAGTTTAATTTTTCTATGATAAAAACATCAAGGAACCCTCTGTCCCAGGGTGGACCGGATAGCTGTGTTCGTCCCTGGGGCTCGGTATAGGCCTGGCCAGTGGAATAGTTGAAAACGGCACCGATACTCCATCTTGATGTGAAAAGATAATTGAAAACAAGATTTGCGTCGTGTGTACGGTCATATTTAGGCGGGTAAAATCTGGCTTGTGCCGGACTATCCAACACGGGATGATTAAATCCTGGAAACTTTCGTTCTGTTATTCCGAATGTATAGCCTATAAAGCCGGTGAGATTCCCCATTTGCTTTTCAAAAAAGAATTCTGCTCCGTATGCATAACCTTCTCCAAATCGGAAAAGGTCTTGATAATCCAAACCAGTAGTATTTCCGGCAAAAGGATCGAGTTCGAAAAGGTTACGCATTGTACGGTAATAAACTTCAACATCGAAACCATAACCGCTGAATGGCAACGTTTTTAAACCCAGGAGAAACTGATCTCCAAAAGCGGGTGGTACTCCTTCATCTGCTGCGAGCCAAACATCAAACCCGGAAAAAGCTTCGTTGGTGATCAGGGTAAGAAACTGGTTGTACCGTCCGTAAGCAGCCTGAATTCGAAATCGCTGTGAGATCCGTAATTCGGCTGATGCCCGAGGTTCCAGCCTGAGGTAATCACCTTTAGAAAATGTATTCATTCTGAGTCCGATATTGAAAGCAATTTTTCTGTGTGGCTGCCAATCGTGCTGGATGTAAGAGGAAAAGTATTGGCTTAAAATACTACTGTTAAGAGTGTATGTGTTATCTAAACGATCCAATAGACGAAGCGAGAGTGAGCCCGCCCAAAATCCGGTTGACAGAATGTTTTCTTCATTTGGCTGATACTCAATATCGCCTTTCAATGAGAAATCGTATATCTCGTTTATTCTCTGAAAAGGGGTTCCTGCAATTTCTAAATTGGGCTCATTAAAATAATACGAACCTGTGAGCGAAAAGGAGCCAAAAAGATGATCAGTGAAAATTCTTTGCCATTGCCCGCTCAGTGTCCGGTTCCCATATCGTAAACCAATTTGTGCATCGTCCTGGAAAGGAAGTGAAACGCGGTCGTATCCACTATAGACGGAGAATGAATACCGGTTGTTTTCTGATGAATCAATATTTAGTTTTGCGTTGATATCATAAAAGAAAAACTGATCGGGTACATTACTGACAGACTCACGAAGGACAGATAGCACGGGTTCGAGCGTGGATCTTCGCATCGCAACCGACCAGGAACCGTCAGTGAATGGACCTTCAAAAGATAGCCGGGATGCCAGTAAACCTACACTGACAGAACCCTGATTTGCCATTCGGTTGCCATCTTTACTGTAAATTGAGAGAATTGATCCGATTCTACCACCATACTGAGCAGGGTATCCACCTTTATAAAGTCGTACATCCTTAATTATATCAGGGTTAAAGATGGAAAAAAAACCAAAAAAATGGCTGGGATTATATATAGGTGTTTCGTCCAGTAAGATAAGAGTTTGATCCGGGCTTCCGCCGCGAACATATAAACCACTTGAAAAGTCGGATGCAGCCTTAACTCCCGGAAGCAGCTGAACCGAACGAAACAGATCGGGCTCTATTACAGCCGGGAGGTCTTGAATAAGTTGTGGTGTGATCTGGGCCATTCCAATATTTCTAAGCTCTTCAAGGTTTTCATTCGCTTCCACAACCAGGGCATCCATTTGGATATCCGCAGTAACAAGATCTATATTCAGCCTGAGGTTTTCACCGGGATCCAGGGTAATTTCAGCATGATAGCTGTGAAAACCGATAAAGCTTGCCTGAAGAGTGTATGTTCCCGGCTCCAAATTAGTTAGTGTATAATATCCCGATCTATTTGATGAAGTACCCCTTTCAATCTCAAGTAAACTAATATGAGCCATCATTAATGTTTCTCCGGTATGATGGTTTGTTACATAACCATTAATAGAGGCTTTTTCTTGCGCAAATGCAGAAAATTGAAATCCGAATAAAATTATAAAAAATAAAGAGCTATTTCGCATCAATGGATTTGTGAATCGGCTCTGTTTGGAATGCATCTTACGGATATGCATACTTGATGGTAAAATTCAAAAAAAAAATAAAATGAATAGATATGATACCAATTTTAGTAACAACCTATATATATGAGTATTAAATTCATATAGTTATGAGCAGATACAGAATAAAGTACTGTATATTCAACAGAAGTTAAGATCGGTTTATTCTAACCTGCATTATTCAGAAATGATAGTTGATTAGTTCTATCGATATATCCATCAATAAGTGTATATTAAACAATAATTTTCAATATTATTCAACGCAGAATTGTGCTAATTGTAAAAGTGTGGGTAGCTTAGCAGGCCTTACTCACCAAAAATTTATTAGTGAAAAATGCAAGCCAATTTAAGCCAAATAAAAGCAACGTATTTTCTGAAAGACAATATGTGTTTCTGTGGTAAACGAGTTTTATCGACAAGATAGGTTTTGATTTTTATAAGATAATATTCAAAACATCATTAATAAAACTGTTATTAATCTAATATACTCATCGGTGAATTTACACAGAACCTGAATAAAAATCCTTTATGTGCATAAAGTTTCGGTGAACAAGTGTGAAAAGTTCTTTACCTGCCCTGCGAGGCTTTCCTAAAAATCGAAGTTTCAACGTATTGGGTAGCGGAGTAAGGACTAATTAAGACATAATCTCTTAGCGTGATTACCGGGTAGCCCCCAAAATAAAAAAAGCAGTGAACTGTTTAAGTTCACTGCTTCGTAAATATTTAACAAAAAAGACTTTCAATAGATTTTGAAATCTACAAGGAAGATGTAAAAATGTTAAACTTTTCCGGTATTCTTAAATTCCTGAATCTCAAGACGGATTTCCTGTGCAACCTTCTTTATTTCCTGAAGTTTTTTTCTGGCTCTGGTTCCTGCTGCTTTGTTGTCCTTTTCATAAAATTTTTCAAGATCTGGCTCGAGCTCGGCAATTAACGAATTCAGCTGTTCATTTCTTTTCATAAATAATTCCTATTAGATTTAATTGATTTGAATTTCTCTTAATTCTGAAAGAAACCAAAACTATTGAACAGGGAGCTAAGTGGCAAGTAAAATGATCTATATCTGCCGAATTTGCATGTTTTATTATATTTTCAGACAAGAATGCTCAAAACCTGGAAGGAACCGTAATTTCAACATCCTCTTCAAAATTCCTAAAACTCTCCGGAAGATGTAATTCAAGAAATTCCTGATCGGTATGAGAGGGCTTTATCTGTTTGGGAAAACCTTGTTCAATCATATCGGCTCCTTCTTTGATGCTGAATAATGTAATCTTGGTCAAATCAAGATTCATAGTAATAGAACGGGCAAGTTCAGGCAGTGATACAGGTACGGGTTTCCCGGTTTGCGAATCTTCAGCCAGATTTGATAGTAAGAGCATAGGCTCTTTTGGAAATAAATTGATTTGTGATGTTTGAAGATGTATTTGGTTTCCATCTGTGGTAACCAGCGATTTTTGAAATCCATTTACAGCGATGGTTGATATTCCTTCATCTGCAAACAGAGCCACAAGACGATGATTCAGATCTTTAATGGCCCGAATTCGCGCATCTTCACGCATCACACCAGTTTGAATAATTCGCTCGGTGTATTCGCTGTCTCCGTGTATAATAATTCCGCGTTTTTTTCTGTTTGCAAGGGAACGGGCAAAAGAGGTTAAAAAAACACCATTGTCGAGATGTTCATAGTCGAGTACTGCGAGAAAATCCATCAAATTACTCAGTAAGGTATTTGAAATTAAGTATTTTTAAGAATGTCTGAAGAAAATCCATACGGCAGCAGATGTTCTGTGAAATGGCGGGTTAGTGTTTGGTTCTGATGATGTAATACTACTGTTTTACCAGGCATACATTCGTTCATCACTTGCCTGCAGGCTCCGCAAGGGCTGCAAAATTCACTTTTTGGGGCATATACATGGAGTTCTTTGAAAGTACTGTAGCCGGCAGAAAATGCACGTGAAATAGCTACACGTTCGGCGCATAATCCAAGACTCCATGAAGCTACCTCCACATTAACACCTGCCACCCACCCTTCGGAAGTAAATAGTAATGCCGAAACAGGAAAACCGGAATGAATGGTAACAGCTTTTCTGCAGAGATCATTTAGTGCTTTTTTTATATCATCGGGAGATGATATAATTGGATTAAAAAAATGGCCATAGGGTGGACAATCTCTGTTAATTTCAAGGCCGAATAGTTTTTTCCAATAATCCGAAAGGTCTGAAAAAGGCTTCTGCTGAAAAAGTTTTACAGGCTTGTCACCATTGGCAAGGCAACTGCACACGGCAGCCTGAACTGCAGAAATTGTTAGCGGGAAGGAGATATTTTCAATCCGAACTCCAGAATAGATCAAGCCAGAATCTCCTTCAATAAAACAGTTTTCCTCTGTTTTTGAATAGGGTGAATAACTTTTAAGCCCTGGTTGATTTTGGTTTTTCACTCTTTTATGCTTTCAATCACAGCATCTGCAATTTTTGATCGAATACGGCTGATTTGGGTGCCATATTGCCGTGTAGGATATGTTCGGTTGGTCAATAATATAACCGCAACATCCCGCTCCGGGTCAATCCATAAACTGGTTCCTGTAAAGCCCGTATGGCCAAATGTGCGTTCACTTGAAAGCGTACCTGCAGTAATGACTCTGGCGTCATTGTTTTTTCTGTCAAAGCCAAGCCCCCGGTGATTTATAGAGGATCGTTCTCCAATGAAATATTCAATTGTTTCCGGACTGATGAGCTGTTGGCCTCCATAATTACCGCCGTTGAGCAGCATAAAAGCATATTTGGCAATGTCATTTGCGTTTGAAAATAATCCTGCATGTCCGGCAATACCTCCCATATAATATGCGCGTTCATCATTTACTTTTCGATGAACCAAACCGCGACGATAAACAGGGTCAATTTCTGAAGGAGGGATGCGGTTATAAATTTCTGGCCCGACAAGATCAGGGTTGAACCAAGTGTAATTCATCTCCAGAGGACCAAACAACTCTTTTCTTGTGAAGTGGTCGATTCGTTCTCCGCTTACCTGTTCTACAATTTCAGCCAGAAGAATAAAGCCAAGATCGCTGTAAACATACCGGGAACCCACACCGTTAATCAACGGTTCATCTTTAACTGCCTGAATGATTTCGTGCCTGGTGGTGAACACATCCACATAAATTCTGAAGGCGGGAAGTCCTGATGTATGTAATAACAGGTGCCGAATTGTAATTTGCCTTTTATTGCCGTTTTTAAATTCTTCGATATATGTTGCCACTGGATCATCAAGAGAGACTTTTCCCTCATCTACCAGTTTCATGATAGAAGTAGTGGTTGCCATTACCTTTGTGACAGAGGCGAGATCGTAGACATCATCGGGTTCTACTGTCCGGGTTTTATTGTAATCGTGGTAGCCGTATCCCTGGTGCAAGGCCATGATCCCGTTTCTCATCACACCTACAATCCCACCCGGAAAAACGGAGTCATTGATGGCTTCCTGCATAATTTTATCCACATTCAGCAGTGAATCGGTGATCAATCCTGCTGCTTCTGGTATATCATAACGGATCCTGCTTTGAGTTAATGACAGGCCATCACCGATGGTGTACATTCCTGGTATTTCACCGGGAAAACTTCCCTGGACAGCAGAAGCGCCGAACAGAGCTGGGACTGTCTGACGGACCTGATTATCATCCGATGCCCAGGCAAGCAGGTGTACGTTTGTGTAGGGCAGATCGCGTACCACGTATGGATTGCCAAATGCAAGCAGTGCTGAGGGCGTGCCGGTTTGCGTGATTTGTTGCAACACTCCAAGTTGTCGTTCAGGCATTTGGATAGGGTGATAGGAACGCACCATAATGAAAGAACCTATCAAAACCAGATCAACATTGCGGCTCTTTTCAATGATTTCTTCAATTTCTGAATCTGTGGTTCGGCTGTTAAGCTCTCGGAACTGAACAGAGGGATGATATTTTCCAGCCTCTTCGGCTAAAAGCCCTGCCGATGAATGTCCATCTCCGTCAGACACACCAAGAACCAAAATATCCTCAAAAGCTGCCTGATGAATCGGGAGAACATTTTCTTCATTTCTGAGAAGAGTTACAGATTCACGTGCAATACGATCTGCTACAGCTTGATATTCCGGTGTATTGATTTGGCGGCTGAGATTTTCAATGTTGGCGAAACGGTTACGAAAAAGGCCGCGCTCTTTTTTGGTTTGAAGTATTTTTCGAACTGAGTAATCAATTCGTTCTTCATCGATACGTCCGGATTCCACTGCTTTGATCATTCCGTCAATCGCAGTCAATTCATCCGGGCTGAGTAGAATGACATCGGCACCTGCCAGTATTGACAGAACGGCAGCATCACCGGGAGAGAAATGGTCGGTAATTCCCTGCATCTGGAGCCCGTCGGTTACTACCAGCCCTTGAAACTGAAGATCCTCAAGTAAAATCCGGTTAAGAATAGAGGGGTCGAGGGTACCGGGAAGATCATCATTCTTGCTGATATTGGGAAAGGCAATGTGAGCACTCATCACACTTCTGAGGCCGGCGTCAATCGCATTTTGGAAGGGAACCAATTCCAGTTCTTGCAGTCTCTCATAATCATGATTAATGACGGGTAGGGCCAAATGGGAGTCTGTATCAGTGTCACCGTGACCGGGAAAGTGTTTACCGGTTGCCATTACTCCTTCACTTTCCAGGCCTTTCATAAATTCGATGGCATATTCAGAAACTACGTTCGGATCAGAAGCGTATGAACGTACATTAATAACGGGATTCTCAGGATTGTTATTTACATCGAGAACTGGTGCATATACCTGGTGGACACCCAGGGCACGGGCTTCCCGGGCAGTTATTTGTCCTTTTTGATAGGCATTGATCGGGTTACCGGTGGCTGCAATACCCATAGCCGGTGAAAATCTTGTCGTGCCATTCACTCTCATTGCTGCACCGCTTTCCATATCCTGTGAAATCCAAATCGGGAATTTTGATAAATATTGCAATTTGTTGTTAAGAATTGCCTGACCATACACATCGCCTGTTGAAAAGATAATACCGCCAATGTAGTGATCACGGACAAGCCGCTTCAATCGCAGTATTTCGCGTTCACGATCATTTGTGAAGGTTCCGTATGCCATCACCACGAATAGCTGGCCTACTTTTTCTTCAAGCGACATCTCTTCAAGTATGGAATCTACTTCTGCAGCATAGGGGTGCCTTTCTGTTTTATCCATAGGTTCCACATCAGCCGGCCGTTCAAGCTGCGGGTATTCCCGCGGTTCATCCGGTACTTCTTTAACGCTTTTACAAGTGTTTAGCAGGAGGGCAAAAAAGAGCAGAATAAGTAACGGATGTGGTTTCATGGCGTTATTTACTTTTTTGGTACACTAATGGAATATATAAAAATTATTGCGGTATCAATGTCATAGTTTGATAGCTTGTTTGCTGAAAAAATGTGCTGTCCTGGTAAATAAAACGGTAGCGGCCTTCGAGCCAGAGATCGGTCTGGTCACCGTAGTTTGCCGAAAAAGGATTACCCGACTGACCTGTTGGTAACACAGACAGGCTTCTTCCGGTGTTGGAGAAATCCACAATACGGCGGATTGAAGCACCAAGATCCATCTCGAAAGGACGGTGCCAGCTATACTGGCCTTTATTGATAGTCATTCCATGGCCGCGCGCTGCATAAGGTCCTTTATTGAATAGGTTGTTAACAATAAGCCGGAGTACTGCCGGAGTTTCCGGGTCTTCACTTGCTTCACCCAGTAAAGGTGGTTTCAGCGTCAGTCTGTGTAGGTTTTCCCATCGCCATTCAAACGATTCCGGGCCAAAGCGATCCTGAAGCTGTTCAAGTGTTTGAGCCATTGATATTCTAACGATGTCGGCTCTTGTTTCAATATCAGCCGTGGTAGCGATGTTAAAAAAAGAACTGTCATCGCGCAGCATCCTTGAAACCACCATTACGGGCAGATGCTCCAGCCTTACAAATGCCTGGTATGCGTCTTCCCCCATTTCATCTTTTAACACATTAGACGTAAGGTTCATAAAAAAGAGGTCGAAAATGGAAGCAGCAGTGGAGGTTGGTTCGTATTGAAAATCCCAGTTTTCAAGATATGAAAGAGCTTCTCCGAATTGATCCGGATTTTCACCGCTCCTTAATATCGGTAATATAATATCAGTGATATCTCGTGCATGTTCTGAAACCACATCATACTGCATCGCCTGCATATATTCTGTATTAAGAGAATCCGACGCTTCGAGCAGCTGCTGGATTCGCATAATTCTTGATGGAGGTTCCCAGAAAGAGGCGATATAATGAGGGTAATTGTCAGAGTGAAATTTGTTATTAGCATGCGCTACGTAACCGGATTCCGGGTTTACAAGATGAGGCAGTTCTTCAAAGGGTATTGTGCCGTTCCACTGATAGGCTGGATCCCATCCATTCCGGAACGTAAGCGGATTGAAATCACGAACAGGTAGGGCAGCTCCGGTAAAAATGGCAATGTTATCGTCCTGATCGGCATAAATAAAATTCATTCCGGGGGAATGAAAATCACGCACTGCTTCTTCAAAATCATCAATATTTTGGGCACGGTTCATTTTGTAGATGGCCCACAGTTCATGACTGACCTGGTGCCCCATCCATCTCATGGTAACTACCCGGTCACCGATCAGATTTTCTGAAGGATGTATGTCTGAGATAACAGGCCCGTTTTGAGTGTTTCGTACAACGAGGAGTTTATCATCAGCACCTTTCACATTGATGATTTCACGACGCTCTTCAAATTCGAGAAAGGTTGCCTGAGTGCCAAGGCTGTCGGCGACATACCGCTTTGGGTTTTGCGGATCAACCAGCTCAACAAAGAAATCGGTATCATCGGCCATGATGTTCGTCATCGACCAGGCGATGTGCTGATTTTGACCGAGTACTATAAACGGAGCTCCGGGAATGGTTGCACCGGCCATCTGATGGCCGGGGGTTTGAACATACATTTCATACCAATAACCCGGTGTGCTGAGGCCCATGTGGGGGTCTCCGGCCAGGATCGGCAGGCCCGATTCGGTGAGACTTCCATTTACCGCCCAGGCATTACTGCCAAATGGGAATCCATTCTTAGAAAGGATTGTGCGGATCTCCATTTCTGTTTCGAGAAGAGGCAGTACCGAAGAAGCAGATCCCTGTAACTCGGTATCGGGAATTGTTTCCGGGAAATGGTCTTCGTACATGGGGATTAACTGCTGTAATTGGCCGGAGTCCATAATTTCTCCGAGATAGGCGTATGTGAGTTCACTCCACCAGTGCATATTTTGATCCCAGGCCATTAACCTTGCCAGTGCGATAGAATGAGTGGGAGTCCATGTAATCGGTTTTGCATCCAAAAGGGAAAATTCTATCGGCAGATGATTTTGGTTCTGTTCTGTAAATTCATTTACGCCATCGGCATATCGTTGGAGAAGATGGAGCAGATGATCAGGGGCTTCCGCTTCAATCCGCTGCGCTGTTTCCCAAATTCCGATGGTCCGCTGATGGATATCATATGGAACCAGTGCTTCACCTAAGAATTCTGCAAATCGTCCTTCAGCGGCTATTTGTGATAAAGTCATCTGCCAGAGGCGTTCTTGGGCATGTATGTAACCAACAGCAAAATAGAGGTCATCTTCCTGTTGAGCGTAAATATTGGGTGTGCCGTATGGGTCCCAGTGGACATCTACCTGCTGGTTTAAGCCATTCAGAGAAAGAGTGGCATTATATGATGGCAGGGGTTTGTAGAGAGTCCAGTAGACGCCAAGTGCGGCTAAACCAATAAGCAGAAGAAGAATAAAAAGGGATAGTTTGAAGATGAATTTCATGAGTGCTGCAAATCTGGCGAAGTAGAATCAAACAAACATTGATAGTTCGTGACAAAATACATACTCTCAAATCCGAAAGTAATGATTAATACAGATTAAAGAGAAAAAAATTGGAGATGTTTATGAGTGAATTAAAGAATATTACAGTAATAGGCGGTGGAACAATGGGAAACGGAATTGCTCAAATATTTGCACTCGGTGGTTTTGATGTGAACCTGACAGAGACAAAAAAAGAGCTGGCAGACCGCGCTATCCGCACGATAGATAAAAACCTTTCGCGGATGGTTTCAAAAGAGAAAATTGGTGAAGAGGAAAAAAACACTGCATTAGACCGCATTCAGCCTCATCTTGATCTGACTGCGGCTATTGAAAATGCGGATCTGGTAATCGAAGCAGTTCCGGAACAGTTTGAACTGAAAAAGAAGATATTTGAAAAAGTGGATCAGTACGCACCTGCTCATACTATACTTGCGAGCAATACGTCTTCCATCTCAATAACAAAACTTGCGGCAGTCACCAGCCATCCGGAAAAATTTATCGGCATGCATTTTTTCAACCCTGTACCGGTGATGAAATTGATAGAAGTCATCAACGGCCTTAAAACCGATAAATATACTACGGAAACTGTCATTTCTGTTTCGAAAAAACTGGATAAAATGCCTGTTTCAGTGAACGACTCGCCGGGATTTGTTTCGAACCGCGTGTTGATGCCGATGATCAATGAAGCTATTTTCTGCGTCTATGAAGGTGTGGCTGAACCCGGGGCTGTGGATGAAGTGATGAAACTTGGAATGGCCCATCCGATGGGACCTCTTCGACTGGCAGATTTCATCGGGCTGGATGTCTGCCTGGATATTCTGAATGTTCTTTTTGATGGCTATAAAGACCCGAAATATCGCCCCTGTCCGCTGCTCGTGAAAATGGTGGAAGCAGGTAAACTTGGTGATAAAACCGGGGAAGGTTTTTTTAAGTATTGATTGATACGGTATCGGATTACACCTGCATCAGGAATTAAAAACTTGTAGCCCTGAAAATGGCTTTCATCATCCGGTGGTAAGCCGGAGTCAGGGGAACATTTCTGCGATTCATCATCCGTTCCATAGCTTCGGCGGCTTTTTCGAAATGGTAGGGTACAATGTCGCTGCCACTTACCCAGCTGAATGAGGGTACAAATTTTGGCGGATAATCATCCGAGAAAAGATTACAGCAGACCCCGCAAAGTGTACCGGTGTTCAGCATTGCGTTTATTCCTGTTTTGCTGTGATCCCCCATGATGGTACCGATAAACAGTTGACCGGTGTCAAGTGCCTTTTTGGTTTTCCAATCGATTACTTTTACAGTACTGTAGTTATTTTTCAGGTTAGAAGTGTTGGTATCAGCCCCCAGGTTGCACCACTGCCCGAAAACTGAATTTCCGGCATAGCCGTCATGCGCTTTGTTTGAGTAGGAGTGAAAAATCACGTTGGCTACTTCTCCGCCCACTTTACAAACGGGGCCGATGGTGGTGTCTTCGTATATTTTTGCTCCCATTTTGATGACAGACTTTTCACAGATTGCCGCCGGACCCCGAACCACGGAATTCGCCATAATTTGCGCGCCTTTTCCAACATAGACAGGTCCCTTTACTGCCGTGATTATCGCACCCGGCTCAATCACTGCTTCCTCTTCCACAAAAATCTGTTCCGTGTTGATAAGTATTGTATGAGGATACCGGCCCGGATTAATAAGTGGCTGTGTATCAATGAGTTCAATATCGTGTACAATCTGTTTTCCGTTAAGCTGAAACAGTTCCCAGCTGTTGCTCAGGGTTGTGATGTCATTTTTCTCCACTTCACGGCTTTTAAGATCCTTCAGGTTAAACCGGTAAACTTCCCATTTTTGGTGAATATCATTCGATATATGAGCAGCAATGAGTTGTTTATCGATGGTTAGCCCTTCATTTACTTTCAGTTTTTTGATTTGGGCTGCAAGTTTTATGGAAGGGATTATGCGAGGGTTCAGCCATAAGACGCTGCTGTGGGTATCATTCAGTATGAATCTTTCAAAAACTCCTTGTTGATGTTCCCGGAGTATACCTTTGGCAGATGCATCAGGTATTCCCATCGCATGCATCCATTTTTCAGCAAGGGTAAATATACCCACTCTCAAATCCCATATCGGCCGCGTGAGTGTTAGCGGGTGGAAATTCTCAAGTAACTCATCTTCAAAAAAACAATATTCTGGTTTCATCTTTATAAAATCATTTGTTAATTACATTTAATGTAAATAATTCAAAGAGAATAGTTTAAGATAAAATCTTCTATGTGCGGAATTGTAGGATATATCGGAGAGAGAAACGCCCCGGATGTACTTATCAAAGGCCTGAAGCGCCTCGAATACCGTGGATACGACTCTGCCGGTATTGCAATCATCAACGGGGCCCTCGTTTTCAAAAAGGGAAAAGGGAAGGTTCAGAATCTTCATAAAATGATAAAGGATAGCGGTCTCAGCGGAAAGATCGGCATTGGACATACGCGGTGGGCTACTCATGGTGAACCGAATGATGTCAACTCACACCCCCACCTGAGTGAAACGGGAAAAATAGCCGTGGTACACAACGGGATTATCGAAAATTATAACACTCTCAAAAAGCAGCTCATTAAACGGGGAAGAACATTTCAAAGCCAGACCGATACCGAAGTGGTTGCACAGCTTCTTGAAGAAATTCTGCACGCATCAAAAGGAATTGATTTTGAACAGGCGATTCAGCTTACCCTCAAACAAATTGTGGGTACTTATGGCCTGGCTATTATCAATGCAGATACGCCGGATTGCATCTACATCGCAAGGAAAGGTTCACCACTGCTTTTGGGGATCGGGGAAGGAGAGATGTTCATCGCTTCTGATGCATCACCCATCGTGGAGTACACCAACAAAGTGGTCTATCTGGATGATGGCGAAATGGCCACCATTAGGCAAGACAGTTACTCGGTAAAAACGATAGAGGATGTTTCACTGACCAAAGAGGTTCACGAACTGGCAATCAGTTTAGGTGAGATCGAAAAGGCGGGGTATCCGCATTTTATGTTGAAGGAAATTTTTGAGCAGCCACGCTCCATTGCCGATTGTATGAGAGGTAGGATCAGTACTCAAACGCACTCCATTCAGCTTGGGGGAATTGAAGATGTGATAGATGATCTCATTAATGCCCGGCGTGTTGTGATTGCGGCCTGCGGTACAAGTTGGCATTCGGCTCTGTTGGGAGAGTATCTGTTTGAATATCTTGCAAAAACACCGGTGGAGGTGGAGTATGCTTCTGAATTCCGCTATCGTGATCCGCTTATAGGCCCGGGAGATGTACTTCTTGTAATCTCCCAAAGTGGCGAAACCGCCGATACGATTGCAGCCATGCGCGAGGCAAAAAAGAGGGAAGCACTGGTGCTTGGAATATGCAATGTGGTAGGGTCCACCATCTCGCGCGAGACGGATGCGGGTGTGTTTACACATGCCGGACCGGAAATCGGGGTAGCATCCACAAAAGCATTTACGGCGCAGGTAGTTGTACTTATAATGATGGCGCTTGCAACTGGAAAGCGAAAAGGTGTGCTGAGCCAGCAGCAAATGAAGGGATATATTGAAGAGCTATCCAAAATTCCCGCGAAAGTTGAATATATCCTGGAGCATACCGATGCGGCTATCCGCCAAATGGCCGGACTGTTTACTTACGCTCCCAATTTTCTCTACCTGGGCAGAAGCTACAATTTTCCGGTTGCGCTTGAAGGAGCTCTGAAGCTAAAGGAGATTTCCTACATACATGCTGAGGGATATCCTGCCGCTGAGATGAAACATGGCCCTATTGCACTGATTGATGCAATGATGCCCGTGGTTGTAATTGCCGCGACCGATCACACCAACGATAAGATGATCTCAAATATCGAAGAGGTCAAAGCCCGAAAAGGACGGATTATTTCAATTATGAACGATGAGAACAGTGATGTGAAAGCCCTTTCGGAGTTTCACATTTCGATTCCTGCAACGAAAGACTGTTTTTCTCCGTTACTGACAGTAATTCCGCTGCAGTTATTGTCTTACTATATTGCTGTAAACCGGGGATGCAATGTGGATCAGCCCCGGAATCTTGCGAAAAGCGTTACAGTAGAGTAGACCGGAAGAATGTTTCTCTGTTTCAAAGTTTTTTGGCCTTAATTATTAGTGTTGAATGGTTATGAAAGTTGGAATTAACAATATGGTTTGCCCCCGATGCATCGAGGCCGTGGAAGGCATTGTAGAGGAAATGCACCTGCCTGCCGCACATGTAGAGCTCGGTTCGGTTGAACTTGAAAAGAGGCTCACGGATGAACAACAAAAAGAATTTGGCCAAAAACTGCAAAACAGGGGATTTGAGCTTGTTCTGGACCGCGAATCGGAACTGGTTAATATGGTAAAAGCAGCGCTCATCAATTATCTCCAGTATCTTGAAAATTCCAAAAATCCTGAAAAACTTTCCTTTTTCGTTTCCCGGAAAACGCATTATAATTACTCTTATCTGAGTAAAATTTTTTCCGAAAAGAAGGGGATGACTATCGAAACGTACCTGATAGAATTGAAAATTGAGCGGGTGAAAGAGCTGCTCAGCTTTCATAAGTGGACGCTGAGCGAGATCGCCTGGAAACTGAAATACAGCAGTGTTCAGTATCTCTCAAACCAATTTAAAAAAGTGACCGGTAGTACCGTTACGGAATATCTGAAAGAGAAAAAGATCCCCCGAAAATCTTTTGACCAAATTTAGCCAAAAATATTACACATCATTCTGCAGTTGCTGTAAGGAGCTGCTTCTGTGAACTGTTTACCTTTCTGATGTGGAAAAAAGATTATTTTGACCAGATTTACTTTATAACCACAAATCGTGTT
>SLGL01000301.1 GCA_007123785.1 Balneolaceae bacterium | reverse complement strand
CTATTCCCGGATGATCCAAACAAAAGAGGCAGGAATCCAATTCTGCTCACTTTAAATGCAGATGGGTCTGATATGCGTGTCACAGTAACCCGGGAGTACTGGGGATATGGAGGCAACCATCCCAATTGGCATCCCGATGGTGAGCACATCATCATGAATATGACACCGGTATGGATGGGAGACGCTAACCGAAGATTTGTCAAGGTGCATCACAGTGGTGATCATATCGAAATTCTGACTGAGAAATATTTAGGAAGTGGTCATATGAGAATCACCCCGGATTCCAGATATTTGATTGCGGACTGCTACGCCCGCGAACCAATGACCTATCCAAACGGAGAAGTCCCCATCCGGCTGCTCGATTTGGAAGCTGACCATGAAGTTGAGGTTTGCCAAATTTTTGTAGACCTGTATGAATACACTCGGGTTAATGCGGTGTTGAGGGTAGATCCTCATCCGGAATGGAGCAGGGATTTTAAAAAAGTTTGTTTCAACGGGGTTATAAATAGGCGGCGTCAGGTTCTTATTGCCGATCTGAGTGAAGTATTGTGACAGGTCAGCTTTTATAAAATTCAAGCAATTGATGTGCCGGTTTTTTTTCAATCACAAGATAAAGCACTCTAAAATGGAGCCTGTAAGTGAGACATCTTAAAGTAAAAGTAACTTGATGCAATGTCCATGACCGGGCATTGCCCCGGACACACAGGAGCATGATTAAAAACGTCATGGATATTCTATGTGACCTAATGAATCAAAGATTTTAAACACATGAAAATGTTCTGGAGATCTTGCCTGCTTTTAATATTGCTGCTGTTTGCCGCCCACCCGGAGGTTTTTTCAAAAGACGGGCAGTTGGTGAACAACATGACTGATCTGCAGGCAGCCATACAGGGAGCCGTGCCTGGAGATGTGATCATAATGGCCGATGGCATCTGGATGGACGCCACAATACATTTCCATGCCGAAGGTGAGGAAGGGGACTCGATTACACTACGAGCTGAAAATCCTGGAAGTGTAATTCTGACCGGAGAGTCCAGGATGACGATAGAAGGTTCTTACCTGGTAGTTGATGGACTCATGTTCCGTGACGGATACCTCTCACACACCGGTGTCGTAATCGAATTTTTAAACGGTGCACACCACTCCCGCCTGACCAACACCGTTATTATGAATTACAACCCGCAGAACAACGGTCTCAGTCGTGATCTCAGGTACCGATGGGTAAATATGCGGCCCGGAGCCACTTACAACCGATTGGATCATTGCTACTTTTTAAACAAGGATCATGCTGGTCCCACCGTGGTAATCAGAGTGGGCGGGGCCAACTATCATCGCATCGACCACAACTATTTTGGTCATCGGCCACCACTCGGTTACAACGGAGGGGAATCCCTGAAAATCGGCACCGGCGCCGAGGCGCATCTGGATTCCCATATTTTGGTGGAGTACAATCTTTTTGAGGAATGCGACGGAGAAATTGAGATCATATCGAACAAAGCCGGAAATAACCACTACCGATACAACACCTTTGTCGGCAACGACGGAACACTTACGCTACGCAACGGTCACCGGGCGATCGTAGAGGGCAACTTCTTTTTTGGTTATGGCAAAAGCGGATCGGGTGGGGTTCGCATTACCGGTGAGGATAACATTATTTTTAACAACTATTTTGTTGATCTGGAAGGGGAGGGAGCGCGTTCAGCCCTGACAATGATGAATCACTACCCGGACGACAGTTTTCCCTCTGGTAACATGTACAACCGGATTATGCGCCCTGTAATTGCATTCAATACATTTGTGAACAACAAGAGCGATCTGTTTCTCGGCTTCAGGAATCTCAATCCGGAATCACTACCCATAGCGGATGGTCTTATTGCTCACAATATCCTGTTCGATAAACAAGGTATTGGTCCCTTTGTCCATATTGATGGTCCACTTTCCAACATGAGCTACCAGGGAAATATTTATTACGGAGTTAGTCTGGGAGCAGTGCAGGAAAATGGATTTCTGGAGGAAGATCCGGGTTTAGAACTAGCCGATGACGGCTTATGGCGTCTGACCGCCGATAGTCCTGCCATCGGAGCAGTGGTGGATACCGCGGGGAGCTTCGATTTTATTGTTGAGGATATGGACGGCCACACCAGGGATGAGGTCAAAGACACCGGAGCAGAACAGTTTTCCAATCTTCCTGTTGTACGCCAGCCTCTGAGACCCGGAGACGTAGGCCCCAGCTGGATTTCTGCGCACTGTTACGAAGTTGCTGTCTCGGTGGGTGAACCGGTTTTGTCCGAACCGAGAGAGGGGGCGATGACATCGGTTCAGCCTGATTTTGAATGGGAGCATGTTGACTGGGTTTCCGAATATCAATTACAGATCGCCAAAGGTAATTTCCTGGAACAGAATATTGTGCTGGATACGATCCTTACCGACTCGCGGATGACGCTGCCGTTTGAACTTGAACACACAGAAATTTACCGCTGGAGAGTCCGGGGTATGATCATGGAAGCCGATGATCAGTTCCAGGATTGCCCGTGGGAAATCGCACAGACCGGACCCTGGTCAGATAGCTACTCTTTTCGTACCAGAAGGCCCGTATTTATAGAGCAGGAAGGTGTGATTCCAGAGGAGTTTTCACTGAGTGGTAACTATCCTAATCCGTTCAATTCAACCTCGATTATCCGGTATAGCCTGCCGGTTGACTCCCGGGTGGACTTGCGGGTTTATGACCAGCTCGGAAGAGCAATAAAAGTTTTGGTTAACCAGGAACAACAGTCAGGTATTTACCGTGTTGTTTTCGATGGCAGTTTCCTTTCGTCCGGCATTTACCATTACCGTCTGCAGGCCGATGCAATGCAAGGTATGGACCTTGGGAGGTTCGAGCAGATGCGAAGCATGACCTTGGTAAAGTAGGGTTGTTACTCGCACTCTTCACAGCAATAAATCCCTAAATAATGTAACAAGAAATTTTTCGCATGTAATTATGCTACTGAATCTTTATATAGCTAATTCCTTTTTTGCGATGATGATTTTTTCCTGCACCTGCTATCCCTGAAGATGTGTGAGAATTTCTGGATGATCATCGTATTGGGGTCCGGTTCTGTCTGCAACTTTTCTGAGGAAAATCCGGGGAATAGAAAAATTCAACACATATTAACGTCAGATAAAGCATTATGAAACCTACGATATTGTCCATTTTCATGTTGATATTTTTTACTGAGTTTGCCATTGCTCAGTTCGTGGCCGGAAGCGGCACAGAAACCGATCCTTACCAGATTGAGACACTGCAACAGTTGCAGTATGTCCGCCATCATCTGGACAAACATTTCCTGCAAACGGCAAATATAGATGCCAGTGAAACCAAAAACTGGAATAATGGGAAGGGCTTTGATCCACTGGGTAATGAGACCGACCGCTTCTCGGGAGTGTATGACGGTAATAATCATTCAATTTCCGGTTTACATATACTCCGCGAAGAAGAGAGTCATGTTGGACTGTTCGGCTACCTGGATCTGGCAATGATTAAGAATCTGAACCTGATAGATGCCGAGATAGAGGGTAACTACTATGTCGGAGGTCTTGCAGGAACTCTTGGAAGAGGTGAGATTGTCCAAAGCAGTATGTCCGGTAAAGTTTCCGGTTTTGGAACCGTTGGTGGGTTGATCGGCTATGTGCATAACGGAGACATCAAGGCCTCTAATTCCAGTGCGCAGGTGGGTCGCTTGCCCGGAACCAGGACCGCACACTTCGGTGGCCTGGTAGGATTTCTAAATCAGGGCAACATCGTCAATTCCCATGCATCCGGGAATGTCTCTTCCGGATTCAGTGTGGGTGGCCTGGTGGGACGTAATGATTACGGTGTCATTGTGGACTGTTACGCATCCGGCGATGTTTCAGGGCAGGTTTCCGGTGGGTTGATCGGTTACAATGTTAGGGGAGTAGTGGTCGACTCCCATGCCACCGGACAGGTATCTGGTTCCAGTAGTACCGGTACGATAGTGGGTTTCAATATCAAAGGCACGATCAACAAAATCTCTAACCCCGGCAACATCTATCCTGTCGATTAGCCCATTGGTCCGGCTTACCTGGAATTCATTACATTATCTCCAATCGTCAGTCTTCATATATTATAGGTGAGATCGAAATATGATATGAATTAACTTCAGATGGTCGGGAACGATTGGACAGCTATGAAGAAATATGAATAATGACACCGTAAGAATAAAATCAAAGGAAAGTCAACAATGCCACAAAAAACACCTTTTCCGCGTCTTAAATCCATGATCGGCAAAGCTGCAAATCACTTTGCAATATTGCTACTCATTCCGATTTTCATCATTATGATGATGAATTTAAACGGATGCAGCCAGGAACCTCTACATATCCATATGATATCGGGTTCAAAGCAGTATGAGTCGGAACCCTCTCTTCGGGAATTCAAAAAGGTGATAGTAGAGCATTTTGCAGGAGCTAGGGTTACTGCATCCTGGGGTGAGGATTCCGGGGATGATCTTCCAAATCTGAAAGAATTGGCCGACGCGGACCTGATGTTTGTATTCACCCGGCGCATGAGATTGCCGGAAGATCAGCTGAGCCTGATCAAACAGCATATTGAAAATGAAAAACCGGTGAT